>JARRNE010000082.1:0-8122 GCA_037385305.1 Chromatiaceae bacterium
TCGACCAGGCGTCGCACGAGGGTCAGCCCGATCCCCAGCCCGCTGTCGGGCCGGTCGGGACGTCGCTCCCCCTGCTGAAAGAGGTCGAAGACCCGTTGCAGGAGCGCGGGCGGGATGCCACAGCCCTGGTCGCGTACCTGGATCACGGCCTCCTTCCCTTGAACGGCCACCGTCAGATCCACGGCCGCTCCGTTGGGCGCGTACTTGACCGCATTGTCTAAGGCGTTGACCAAGACCTGAACCAGGCGTACCGGATCGCCGCGCAGGTGAACAGGCGCCTCTGGCAGCCGCAGCTCCAGACGCTGGCCCTTCGCCTCCAGGGCGGCCCGCACCCCTTCCGCGGACTGTCGGACCATGGTCCCCAGCTCGGCGGGCTCCGTCTTGAGCGTGATCTTGCCCCGGGCGATACGTGAGACATCCAGCAGGTCGTCCACGAGGCGCGTGAGGTGGGCGGCCTGCCGCTCGATGACCTCCTGAGCCCAACGGACATGGGGCTCCTCGAGGTTGAGCATGGCAAGGACTTGAGCGGCGTTGACGATGGGGGTCAGGGGATTTCGAAGCTCGTGGGCCAGCATTGCGAGGAACTCATCCTTGCGTCGGTCGGCCTCCTGCCGGGCCTGCTCGTGCTGCTTGCGCTCGGTGATGTCCTGCGTGGTGCCAAAGGCGCCGAGCAGGGTGCCGTCCGCTGCAAACTCCAGCTCGGCCTGCTCCCGAACCCACTTGACCTCGCCGCCGATCAAAAGCCGGTGCTCGATGTCATAGGCCTGCCCCCGACGCCGAAGATCCGGTGCGTCTCCTCGGACCAGCTCAGCCTGTCCCTCCGCACGTCGATCCGCCAGCTTCCGATGCGGCCGAGGGCCTGGGCGCGGCGGAGGTCCGCCTCGCGCTCCCACAGAACCCGGGTGGCCTCGAGGCGCTCACCCACTGCAGCCAGGATATTGGCGACCGCGACCAGGAGGTTGATGTCGTCGCGGCTGAAGTGCCGATGCTCCCGCGTGTGCGCGCCCAGGATGCCCCAGGGCCGCCCGCCGGGACCGGCGATCGCACACGAGAGGCCGCTGGCGACATGATGGTCCAGGAGCAACGCCGGTCCACGGAAGCGCGTCTCCGTGGATAGGTCTTTCACGATCACCGGGGTGTTGGATAACAGGGTGTAGCCCGCCTGGGAGTCCCGGCCCGCCGTGACGATCGCATGTCCGACCAAGCCGGGACGCCAGCCGGCCCCGGAGCGCAAGATGAAGTCTGTGCCGCCGGGGCGCAGCTCCAGCACCTTGCAGTACTCGACCCCCAGAACGTCGGCGACCGTTCCTGTGGCCAGGTCGAGCAGACTCTGCAGATCCGTGCAGGTGAGGGCACGTTGTCCGAGCATAGCCACGGCGGCCAGTTGCCGCTCTCGAGCCCGCAGCGCTCGCTCGGCGCGCCGGGTCGCGGCCTCAAACTCTGCGCGAAGCTCCGCAATCTGCTCCTCGGGGCTTTGGCTCATTTGCGGATTCTCGGGGTATTGTCAGGAACGGCGCGCCCGCCCTGGGCCGGCGCGGAAGCGGGGGGTTCACCCGTATCCTTGCCATTCGCGGATGTTACCGCCTTTTTGCCTTTCCCATTGGAGCCTTTCGCGTGCCAGGGACGGCTGGGGGGCGGCGCGACAACCAAAGGGCTCGGATCCACAGCCCGGGTACAGGTTCTAGAGGGCCGCATTTCCTCCAGCACACTGCAGCGCTATCGCATCACGAGCCTCAGAAGAGGAGAGAGACTGTACGTTCACGCCAGCAACACCTCGGGTTACCTCGGTCCCCTGGTCGCTCTCCTCAGGCCCGACGTCAACGTGGAGGACCTTGAAGGGGAGGCCCTGGGAAGATTCATCGAGACCTTGTCCCGCGATCATGACCCCATCACGGTCACTCGAGAGCTCCTGCACCGATATGTACTGGCGGGAAACGATGACTACGAAGGGCATTACTCTGCCGCCTTCAGCGTGGAGATCCCCGCGGACGGGGACTATTGGCTGGTTATTGGCAGCTCTCTTGTCCGCAGGTCGCGCGGGACATATCGGCTCGTCGTTGGCATCGGCGAGCCCGACGTTCTTTCCGGTCGGACGCAGGACATCGGTCCGACTTTCGTATACGCCGACAAGGACATCGACTCCCCGGACCACGGGATCGTTCTTGTCACCGGGGAGCTGACGTCAGACCACGCGCTGCGCTTCTATCACCTGGCAGATCTACCCGCGCATCAGACTTTCTATGCCTATGCGGAAGCGATGACGGGGAATCTCAAACCGGTGCTTACCCTCTACCACTTCAGCGACAAGCCGGTGGCCTACGCAAACTTCGCAGCGACCGACTCCCGAGCGGCGCTCGAATATCGACTTTCCCGGAAGGCCGAAGGCTATCGGGTCCTAATCTCGAGCCAGGATCCGGCCGGGAGGGCAACGGCGGGCAACTTCCGCCTGCTGATGGGCCTCAACGCGCCGGAGGTGCTGCGCGGTGAAGGCGAGCCGACCGGTACAGATCTGCTGCGGCAGCGGATCCCCGTGGACATCGGCTTCCGGCTGCAGCAGATCACCAGCGTGGACAAGAAGGCCGAGAACTTCGGCGTCGTCGGTACCCTCGTGATGCACTGGCGTGACCCTGCGCTCGCGTTCGATCCGGACAAAGAGCACGACCGGTTCAAGGTCTTCACCGGCGATGCCTTCAGCGCTGAGATGAGTCGGCGGGGTCAGTTCTGGCCCCAATACACAGTGGTCAACCAGCAGGGCAACCGCTGGGCGCAGAATCGCGTCGTGGTGATCCGCCCCGATGGCGAGGCGGCTTACCTCGAGCGGTTCTCAACCACGCTGCAAGCCCCGGACTTCGACTTTCGAAACTTCCCGTTTGACGTCCAGCGATTCTTCGTCCGCGTCGACCTCCTGACGCCCCAGTGGATGTACGTGCTGCGTGACCTGGATGGCTACAGCCAGATCGGTGAAAAGCTCGGAGAAGAGGAATGGATCGTCACGGACCATGCCACGAATTTCTCCCAAGGCGAGATAATGAAGCGGCCTGTGTCGCGGTTCACCTTTGAGCTCCATGCCAAACGGCACTTGGCCTACTACGTCTTTCGAATCCTGCTGCCGCTCGCCATCATCATTGTCGTCTCTTGGATCTTGTTCTTTCTCAAAGACTACGCGAAGCGGGTTGATGCGGCCGGTGCAAATCTCCTGCTATTCATCGCCTTCAATTTCACCATCTCCAGCGACCTCCCGCGTCTGGGCTATCTGACCTTCCTCGACACGCTGCTGATCAGCGCCTTCCTCGTGACTGCAGTGGTGCTGGTCCTCTCGGTGTATCTAGCCCGCCAAGACATGAAGGGACGGCAGGCGTTTGTGGCCAAGGTCGACCGCTACGTGATCACCCTCTACCCCTTGGCCTACATCGCAACGATTGCTACCGTGGACCGTCCTGTTCCAGCAAATGCCCTGAGCGAGCACAGAGGGCCCAATCGGTTCAGAACGTAAATGTAAGCCCCCGCGGCAATCCCTTGCTGGCGCACGTTTTACACAAAAGCATTGTTTTCGTAGTCGACTTTCACCCAGCGATAGCCGAGCGTCGACGAGATCGAGTCGGTGACGCGATAGCCCACCCCTGCGAACAGGTCAGCCGTAACGTCCGCCCCGACGCCGAAGCCGCCCACAAAGGCCCAGCCGCTGAGAAACACCTTGGGGCCAAGGTTGAAGCGGCCGCTCATGCCGACAACAGGGTCGACCCAGGTCTCCTCACCCTTGATGCTCGTGCCGGGCAGCAGGCCCGTCGAGAGCTTCAGCTCGTTTTCGACCGACCACAGACGTGCACCGCCAGCCAGACGCAGGGTCGAGCGCTCGTCGTCGACTAAAAGGTATTCGCCCAGCACGGAGAACACGAAGCTCTTGGAGCTCAGCTCATTGCGGGCAAACAACGGCGCCAAGGCGTTATCCTTGGTCAAGGTCTGTACATACTGAATATCACCGGAAATGCCGAAACGGCCCTTGCGGGCGCTGTAGAACAGCATGCCTGAGAACTGGAGGTCATTGACAATGTCGCTGAAGCCCTCGTCGACGTCGGCAGGCGGCAGCCCCGGGATCGTGCCGGCTTCCCCGTTGATGCCCGCGGCCCAAAGATAGGGAGAAAGGCTGAATGTCCAGGCGTCACCCATGGGTGCGGCTGAGGTTGGGTCGTCGGCTTCTACATACGCGGCGTAGGCAAACAAGGCCGCGACTGCCAACGAGACAGCACGCCGTGCGTGGAGCCGAGTCGCACTGGGCCGGCGAGCGTTCGGACCCAAGATGCCCTTGTTCTTCATGCGGCGTTACCTCCCCGAGTCTCGCTGTTCGTCGTGTGTCTTACTCGCAGACAGCTCTGCTGCAAGTCCTGGCCGAGCAGCCTTCTAATCCTGCGCGCGGCACGCCGACCTTCGCATAGCCTAGCCAAGGCGCGTAAAGACTCACCTGTCATTTGGCGCCAGCGGGACATGCAGACTATGATCTGAAGCAGCAGTGGCCCGAATCCCTTCTCGCAAAGTGATCCCGCACGAACTGAGAAACGGAATCCCGCTCGTCAGGGTGGCGCCGCTTCTCCGTTATGTGCGGTACCTCGAGTCGATTGGTGCGCCGGTGGGCCGGTTGCTGGCTTGTTCGCGCATACCTCCGCACCTGCTCGACCACCCCGCCGCGGTCATACCCTTGGAGAGCGCCTTTCGGTTCAGTGACCTCGCGTGCCGGATGGTCGGCACCGAGCACCTTGGCCTTTACGTCGGTCTCACGAGCGTGCTCGACGACCTCGGGCACTATGGGCGCGTGCTTCAGCGCGCGGTTACCGTCCACGAGTACCTCTGTAAGGGCATCGCCCTCTACAACGTGCTGATGACCGGTCAGCGTCTCTGGTTGTCAGGGGGCGAGAAAGAGTACCGGCTGAATATCTCGAGCATTGGGAAACCACGGCTGGCGGCGTACCAGTCGCAGATCGAGACCCTGGCCGTCACCATCGCGAAGCTCAGGAAAGCGGCGGGCCCGGACTGGTCGCCCATCGAGCTAAGCCTCGCCTACAGGACGAGGGAAGACCTCCCGAGGGTTGACCTCTTCGCCGAGTCGCGAGTGCTGCGAGGAACAGCAAACACCTATTTCACCTTTCCGCGATCGATGGTTAGGTTGCGCTTCCCCGGTGGTGGCTGTGCCGTGCCGACCGAAGCGTCAGGATCTCCCGCTGAATGTCCTCTTCCCCAGGACGTGGCTGGTTTGATACGGGTTCAGGTCGAAATCCTGCTAGGGGACCGCACGTTTGACGTCGACACCATCGCCGAGACCTTGGGGATGAGTCGCCGCAGCCTCCAGCGTGCTCTTGCGCGAGAGGGGGCGAGCTATTCGCAAGTGCTGACCGAGGCTCGCGTTCACCGAGCTGCGGATTGGCTCGAGACGACCGACAAGCCTATTGCCGAGATCGCTTTCGACCTCGGCTACACCGATGCCTCGAACTTCACACGCGCTTTCCGGCGGCAGACTGGGCTACCGCCACAGACCTTCCGTGACAAGGCAAAGGAGCCATAGCGTGCGAGCCCGCAGGGGGGCTCGAGCGGGATCGATCGGGCGCCCTGTACCGTAGACCCGACGCGACAGGGCGGTGCGTAGGCGAAGAGTTGGCTCTCGGGGGCTCGCTAGATCCTTTGCCCGTGTGACTCCGAGTCCACATCAGGTCGCCAGCAACGATTACGGCGGCGGCGATTTCCCTTCCTGGCTGTCGAGCGGCCCGCACGCGATCCGTCCGTGGCTGTGCCAGCTGAGCCATCGCGCCAAACACCTCACGAGAGATAGCCACGGACTTGGCACAATATGACAGGCCGTCGCGGGAACATCTTCCTTATACTGTTCAACGCTCAGACGCCGCACGCTTGGCGAGGGTCGCAGCAAGCAGCGAAGGTGAATCGTCTCCAGCCCAAAGGGAGAGTGCGCGCCATCCGAGGCCGCTGCGCAGACTGCCGGCAATGCCCAGACCCGCAGGCCGGCAAATCAGAAGAATAGCGAGGAGAGCAAGTGATGAGAGGTTGGGTGAACGTACGAGCGAGGTGACGGTTGCCGGTCTGATTAGCGCAATTGCGCAGAAATATCCGTGCCGCTGAGGACGAGATCGCTCTGAGCGCTCCTTAAGGAGGATAACTTTGATGCCCCATCGTAATCGACGTCATTCAGTCGTCGCTGCTGTCATCGCAGCGACCCTTCTCATCCCGACCGGCGTTCACGCCGAGAAAGGTTACGCTGGTTACGGCTACGAGCCGACCAAGGGTGACCACATCGGCGAAAAAGAGTACTCCCCCTATCTCGATATCGGCTATCCCCAGCGCGTGTTCTGGGGCGACACCCACGTGCACACGTCCTACTCGACGGACGCGGGCATGATCGGCAACCGGCTCGGCCCGGAGGATGCCTACCGCTTCGCCCGCGGCGAGACGGTCGTGTCCAGCACCGGTGTGCGCGCCCGGCTGCAGCGACCGCTGGACTTCCTGGTCGTCGCCGACCACGCGGAGAACCTGGGCCTCGCGCCCATGATCGCCGAGAAGAACCCGGATCTGCTGAAGCTGGACTTCGGCAAGAAGATCGCCGGGCTCGTGTACGACGGCAAATACGGCGATGCCTATGCCCTGTGGGGCGAGGGCATGGAGACGCGCAAGGACCCGCTCGCGGGGCAGCAAGGGTTGCTCCGGACCGCTTGGGAGAGGCTGACCGAAGCCGCCGAGCAATTCAACGAGCCAGGTAAATTCACGGCGCTGATCGGCTACGAGTGGACCTCGAGTCCCGGCGGCAACAACCTGCATCGCAACGTGATCTTCCGCGACGACAGGGAGAAGGCCGACCAGATCATCCCGATGTCGAACTACGACTCGCAGGATCCCGAGGACCTGTGGAAATGGATGGCGGCCTACGAGGCGAAGACCGGCGGCCGGGTGCTGGCGATTCCCCACAACGGCAACCTCTCCAACGGCCTTATGTTCGATGACGTGACTTTCACGGGTACAAAACTCAGCCGCGGTTACGCCGAGCAGCGCATGCGCTGGGAGCCGGTTTACGAGGTCACCCAGATGAAGGGCGACGGTGAGGCCCATCCGGCGCTCTCCCCCAACGACGAGTTCGCCGACTACGGCACCTGGGACAAGGGCAGCTTCGGCGCCGAGCCCAAAAAGGCGGACATGCTGCCGCGCGAGTATGCACGTGAGGCCTACAAGCGCGGCCTCAAGTACGAGGAAGGCCTGGGCGCCAACCCCTTCAAGTTCGGCATGATCGGCTCAACCGACAGCCATACCTCGCTGGCCACCTACGAGGAGAACAACTACTTCGGCAAGGCCCCGCCCGCGGAGCCCTCGGCCGATCCGGAACGATTCCAGGAGAAGATCACGGGCTTCCGGCAGCAACCCGGCGGCCCGGACATCACCATCCGCCACTTCCAGACCCTGGCCTCCGGGCTGGCGGCGGTGTGGGCGACCGACAATACGCGCGAGGCGCTGTGGGACGCGTTGAATCGCAAGGAGGTCTACGCGACGACCGGCCCGCGCATGACGGTGCGGGTGTTCGCCGGCTGGGACTTCGAACCGGCTGATGTGCAGCGGCCGGATTTCGCCAAGGCCGGATACGTTCGCGGCGTGCCTATGGGAAGCGATCTGCACGATGCGCCCAAGGGCAAGGCGCCGGCCTTCATGATCCGGGCGCTGCGCGACGTGGACGGCGCCAACCTCGACCGCGTCCAGGTCGTCAAGGGCTGGATGGACGACAAGGGCAAGCTGCATGAACAGGTCTACGACGTGCTGTGCTCGAATGGCCGGGCGATCAACAAGCAGCACCGCTGCGATAAACCGGTGGGCAGCACCGTGGGCGTCGAGAAGGCGACCTACACCAACAGCATCGGTGATGCGCTGATGATGGCCTACTGGAAGGACCCGGCATTCGACCCCAAGCAGCATGCCTTCTACTACGTGCGCGTGCTGGAGATCCCGACGCCACGATGGACCACCTACGACGCGGCATTCTACGGGGTGGACCTCCCGAAGGGCGTTCCGCCGACGCAGCAGGAGCGCGCCTACACCTCGCCTATCTGGTATACGCCGGGTAAGGGTTGAGGCGAAAACA
>JARRNE010000083.1:0-7324 GCA_037385305.1 Chromatiaceae bacterium
CCGAACGGTAAGCTTGCCTTCCCCAGAATGCGCCGTAGCTGGGATCGGCCCGACAAGCTGAGTCTGGTGCATTCGGCATAATCAGGTTGTCTGCTTGCACTGGCCATGTGGCCAGTATCGCAAGGAGACAAGTCATGAGAAAGCCGCATGCTTTCGGGTTTGAGGGGCCATTGGCCCCCTACGCCGAGACCTTCGCCGAGCAACTGGGCGAACAGGGGTATGCGCCTTGGACCGTCCAAGACAAACTTCACGTGGTTGCCAAGCTGAGCCATTGGCTCGAGGAGCGGCAGCTCCCTGTAGCAGTGCTCGATGAGCAACGGGTCTGCGCTTTTCTTGAAGAATTCCAGGAGGAGGAGCGTCGCACCTACCATGGTGACCCGACGACGCTGCGTGGGCTGCTCAAGCAGCTGTCAGATAACGGCGTCATTCCCGAACCGAGAGCTATTGCAGCGGAAGGGGCGCAAGCCGAAATTGTCCGGGAGTTCAATCGCTATCTGACTCAGGAACGCGGCCTGTCTGCGGCAACGGTGGGCAACTACGTTGCGGTTGTTGACCGTTTTCTTAACCGTCGCTTTGGCGAGGGATCTGTGGACCTGGCAGCGATGCTGGCCCACGACATCACCGATTTCATACTCGCGCAAGCGCGCCATCTCTCGCCCAAGCCGGCTCAGCTGATGGTCACGGGGCTTCGCAGTTTTCTGCGTTTTCTCTATCAACGTGGCCAGATCGCTGTCGATCTGGGGGCCGTCGTGCCGACCGTGGCGGATTGGCGCCTGGCCGGGGTGCCCAAGTATCTCCCGCCCGAGCAGGTCGAGCTGCTTCTGGAGCGCTGTGATCAGCGCACCGTCGTTGGCCAGCGCGATTACAGCATCTTGCTTCTGCTCGCCCGGCTGGGACTGCGTGCCGGCGAGGTCGTGCACCTCCGCCTGGAGGATGTCGATTGGACCGCAGGGTTGCTCACGGTGCGCGGCAAGGGCGGACGTTGGCGCCAGCTGCCGTTGCCCGTGGATGTGGGTGAAGCCATTGCCAGGTATCTGCGCTGGGGGCGTCCACCCTGTACGACCCGGCGGGTATTCGTGCGCGGGCGTGCGCCCCGCGCCGGGTTCGCCAACTCGGCAGCCATCGACGGTATCGTCTCGCGCGCCTTAGCCCGGGCTGGTCTCAGCCCGCCGTCGCGAGGCGCGCACCTGCTCCGCCATTCGCTGGCCACGGGGATGCTCCGCAGCGGGGCCTCATTGGCAGAGATTGGCCAACTGTTGGGCCATCGCTTGCCGCAGAGCACGGAGATCTACGCCAAAGTCGACAAGCGCGCCCTCGCTGACCTCGCACAGCCATGGCCGGGAGGTGCGCCATGAGCGTGCTGTCCTCCGCCGTGGACGAGTACCTGGCCCTGCGGCGAACGCTGGGCTTCAAGTTAACCGGCGTCGGCCATGATCTGCAGCAGTTCGTTCGCTTTGCCGAGTCCGAAGGTGCTGGGTGGGTCACGACCGACGTGGCGATGCGCTGGGCCACCCTACCGACCAAGGTCTCGCCAGCGCATTGGGCAAGGCGGTTGGGAATCGTTCGCCAGTTTGCTCAATATTACAGCGCTGTGGATCCCCGCACCGAGATTCCGCCGCCGCAGCTACTGCCCTCTCACTACAAGCGGCAACCGCCTTATCTGTATCGGGACGAAGAAGTCACCGCACTGATTGAGGCGGCCGCGTGCCTGCCCTCGTCAACCGGGCTGCGGGCGGCGACCTACGCGACCTTGTTCGGCCTGTTGGCCGTCACCGGGATGCGCATCAGCGAGCCGGTCGGGTTGGATCGCGCCGATGTGGACCTGAGCCAAGGCAGTCTGAGCATCCGCGGCGCGAAGTTCGGCAAATCGCGCTGGCTTCCGCTGCATGCGAGCACCACCGCCAGACTTGCCCGCTATGCCGAGCGCCGCGACTGGCTCTATCCCACACCGTCGACACCGAGTTTTTTTCTCTCCGCGCAGGGGACGCGGCTAACGACGTGGAGTGTGCGGCGCACCTTCGTTAACTTGTCCCACCAGATCGGCTTGCGGGCGCCGGAAGATCATCACGGCCCACGGCCGCATGATCTGCGCCACCGCTTCGCCATTCGGACCCTGCTCCATTGGTACCGCTGTGGTGACAATGTCGAGCAGCGCCTGCCACAGCTGGCCGCCTATCTCGGTCATGCACACGTCAGCGATACCTATTGGTATCTGTCCGCGACACCCGAGCTCCTCGCCCTGGCTGCGCAGCGGCTCGAACCGGACTGCGTCGGGGAGGTGCAACCATGAACTCCGAGGCAAACTTACCGCGTCTGCTCGAGGGGTTCTTCACCGAGCGGCTCATGCACCAGCGTCAGGCCAGTCCCCACACTATCGCCAGCTATCGCGACACCTTCTCCCTCTTGCTGCGTTTCGTCCAGGAGCGAACCAACAAGGCTCCTTCCACCTTGTCGTTACAGGATCTGGATGCGCCCCTGATCGGTGCCTTCCTGGATCACCTCGAACAGGGGCGCGGCAATGGTCCGCGCACGCGCAACACCCGCCTGGCGGCGGTGCACGCCTTTTTCGGCTATGCGGCTCTCTACGAACCGGGTGCGAGTGCCCTGGTCCAGCGCGTCCTGGCAATACCGAGTAAGCGTTTCGAGCACAAAACCATCGCGTTCCTGACCCACGACTTCAACACTCACCATAACTGACCCGGATATGCTCAAAATAGCTAACCCTCCGGATGTACGGTTGTTTGTGGGGCGATGGATAGAGAGGAAGAGAATGTCGCTATTCTTGGCCCTGTGACGTCGCGTGTGGGTAGAGGGGTGTCATCCCTCTTTTCTTAAAAAACTTGCTTGTTATTGCGCCGCAGGCGCTCTCAGCTGGCAGCGGGATCAGCGCGGCGTAGTGTGGGCAAAGGGTGAATGAGTGTGGACAAGTCAGGGACAACTCGCGTTCTTGGGCGGTGCGGCTGGTACGGAATCCGCCGCGAGTTGTCCCTGGCTTGTCCACACGGTCGCTTGCGACATTCACGCTTTGTCCACACGGAGTCCGCCTCCAGCGGGCACTCGTCCAGGGGCAGGCTCGGCGGGGCGCGGACGATCCCGGCCAGCTCACGCAACAAGGGGGGCGCGTACGATGCGCGCTCGCAACGTAAGAGCGCCTATTTTGGGGGAAGGCGGAAAAGGTCGGCGCGAGTACAGTACCTTAAGTCAACGCAAGAGAAACGGTGGAGTGGAGAGACAGACTGCGTTGGCTAAAAGGATTGATCCTCGTGCGTTTCTTCCCAAGGGTCTTGGCAGAGGTCTGATCGTCTCGGATTGATTGCCCGCTGATGTCGCCGGATTTGCGCGAAGTAGCGTTCCTCAAAGGCCAGGCTCAACGCTTCGAGGAACTCGAGGATCTCATAGGCGGCCTCGTCGGATAGATCCGGGGGGAAGGAAAGGCCTAAGGGAGGTTGCTTATCCATCATCTGCGCTCAGGTGGCATCGGGTATTGAAGGCTCGTCAGTACCGGGCGTAGGCGGTGGTGGGTTCTCTTCGGGCACCCGCAGCGAGGGTCCGTCGATGTGCACGGTGATACAGTGATGGCGCAGCCGATCGAGCAGGGCGTCGACCAGGGGCTTGCGCCGGAACAGGTCATACCACTCCGGATAATCCAAATTCGTGGTCAGAATGGTTGCCTTGCGGGCATAGCGCAGCTCCATGAGCTTGAAGAAGGCGTTGACCTGCTCGGGCCTGAGGGTCAAATAGCCAATCTCGTCCACGAGCAATAAATCGTAATTACCCAGGCGCTTGAGCAGCCGGGGCGTGCTGCGATCGGCCAAGGAGGCGTAGAGCTCGTCGAGCAGTGCCTGCGCGTCGTAGAAGCGGCAACGGTAGCCGTCAAAGCAGGCCTGGCGCAACAGGGCGCAGGCGAGTCCGGATTTGCCGGTACCGGGCGGGCCGATGAACACCAGATTCTCGCCGCGGCGTACAAAGTCCATACCGGCCAGGGACATCATCTGGGTCTGACTGACCCCTGGCTGCTGGGCAAACGGAAAGCTCTGCAGGGTCCAGTCCCAAGGCATCTTGGCCTGTTTGAGCCGGTTGGCCAGGCTCTTTTCCTGGCGCACGCGGGCCTCCTCGAGGGCCAGACGGTAGAGGACATCAGCCACGGGAATCGCTTCGCGTTCGGCGCGCTCCAATTCCCTGTCCAGGCACGCGGACATGCCCGACAGGCGCAGTTGTTCCAAGAGCTCGCGCAGCTTCTCATGCATGATGACGGACCCCGGCGGCCGTGTATTGGCGATGGCGGATCAAAACTCGGACTCCTCCTCGGGCTCGATACAGAAGAAATCCCCGGCGACCTGTTCCAGGATGAGATGTTCCAGGCGATGCAGGTCATAGAGGCCGTACTCCAGGGCCTTCTCGATGGCGGCCAGAAAGGCCTCGCGGGGATAAGTGCGACGCAGAGCCAGGAGCCGGCGCAGGCGCGCGACGCCGCGCCCGGGGCTGCGCTTTTTCAGGGCGCTGACATAGCGGTCCAAGGCCTCCGAGTCCCGGCGCAGTTGCTGCTCTTCGCTGGAGGGGCCTTGATAGGCTTGGCGCCGCCGGGGCCGACGGTGCTCTTTGAGGGTGTGCTGCCCATGGCGCTGGCCCACCAGCCGGGGGTGCTCGGCCACCACCCGGTGGCGGAACAGGACCTTGACTTGGTCGAGGTACTTATAGACCTCGACCTGCTTGCCGATGAGCCGCTCGGGAACCGAATAGCGATTGGTATCCAGGTAGGCGTAGCCTTCCACGTCCACCGTGCGGGTGAAGGCCTGATAGACGGGCGGTAAATAAGCCGGCAAGGCCAGCAGGTGCGGCTTCTCCAGCACATAGGCGGCCTCCGGGCTCATGCCCAGGGCGCGCTTGGGTTTTTGGTTGGCCACCTGCGCACACCAGGCCCGGGCTTGGGCGTTGAGGTCGTCCCAGTCACGGAAGCGACGAGCGGGGAGGAAATTGCGCTCGACGTAGTAAAATGGGCGCTCCACGCGGGCGCTGCGGTTGGCATCGCCGATAGCATGGGCGCGAAACTCGAAGCCGAAGATCTGGGCAAAGGCCGCCATCTCCGGGGCAATCTCGGCCTGCGGGCCACTGCCCGCGGCGACCACTACATTGGTGTTATCGACCAGACAGCGCCGGGCAGTGCCGTCCATGAAGAGCAAGGCCTCACGCAGAAAGGCCTTGGCCTCGAAGCGGGTGAAACAGGGGTAATACTGGATGAAGTGCCGGCGCGAATAGGCCAGCACCAAAGCGGCGCACTGGGCGGTGAGTTTGCGATCACCCAAGGTGAGGCGATGCGGGGAGGTATCGAACTGCATCTCCTCGCCCGGGGCGAAGTCATAGCGCCCGGCGCGCGCTTTGGGCGCCCGTAATGCCGCTTCGCGCACCCAACGGGTCAAGGTACTGTAGGGAATCCTGATCCCATGGTCGGCCTCGAGGACCTCCTGGACCCGTATCACGTTGCCTTCACAGCGCGCGAAGCTCTCCTCGAGCAGGGGCAGCAGGTGAGGGGGAATCTGTGGCTGGGCCGGCTGCGGCTCCTGGGGCTGGCGTAACGCCTTGCGCACCGTGTTGCGCGAGATCTTCAGCAGGCGACTGATCTTGCGCACCGCCGTGCCCTTGGCCCGCAGGGCCACGATCGCTTCGCGGATTTCGGGGGCAATCATCGGGGGTATACCTCGCTAAGGCTTCATCCAGGTCACACACAACGGCTTTGAACTCCACCCAGGCCAGGCGCAGCGCGGCGGTTTCCGCCGAGGCGAACACCAGCGGAATCTGCTGACCAAGTCGGCGCAGGCGTTGGCTGATGCGTTGGAGCTCCACCAACCACGCCCCTTCCGGTCCCGCCCGCAGCGCCCGGGCCTGTTGCTCCCGGCTTTTTTCCTGCAGGGCCTGACAGAACAGGTGCGGTTGGGCCAGCATGCGCTCGCGTTGCCGGCGGTTGGCCTTCTGGTAGTGTTGGTACCAGGCGCGCAGCTCGCGGGTGGACAAGGGTTCGCGCTGCAGGGCGGCGAGCAGGATCTGGGCCTGCTCGGTGTTGGCGCGCGCCAACGGGGCCAGAACCCGCACCGCGGACCAGGTGGAAAGCTCACCGGCGCACACGGCGGCAAACACCGCCTCGGGCAGGTCCTCGAGCAGCGTCAAGCGTCGGCTGACCCAGCTCACGTCCCGGCCCGTTTGCCGCGCCACCTCCCGGCGGGAAAGCCCACATTGCCCGACCAACTCGCGAATGACGGCGCCTTCCTCGATCGCCTCCCAGCTGCGGCCCTGAACCCGTACCAGAACCAACAACAGGGCTTGCGCCAGCGGGCACCGCCACAACTCCACCCGGGCGGTATCGCGCGACAAGCGGCGCAGAGCCTCGATGCGCCGGTAGCCATCGATCAATACCCATCGCGCTGCCTGCTTCTCGTCCACCGCCACCACCGGTATCAATTGACCACTGTGCTCGATCGATCGGGCCAGGCGTTCAACCGCCCGGGGCTGTCGCACGCGCAGGGAGGCAAACCGCAAATCCAGCCGGTGAAGATCCGCTTCCAGGGTTTGGGTGCCAAAAGAGCTCATGGGGGACAAGCCTACCGGCCCGCGCTGCCACAAGCGATGAAGTCCTCATTTGCAAGATGCCGCCAAAACAACGCTAACCTACCGATAACAAGGCGATTTCCACCAGGCACGCGTCCTCATTTGCAAGATCGCCCCGCCGTGCCGGAACGATGCGGTAAGTCCCTGTCGGTAAGGGGAAATCGAGGCTTGACGCGTCCTCATTTGCAAGATCCGGCGTTGGCGCCGCTGGGACCGGATGGCTCCGAGCGGCTCGGTCACGCTCGCGCTGCTGCTCACGGTTTCGGATGACGTACTCGGGATGCTTGCGCCGATACGCGCGCCAATATCCCGGATGCTGGTCGCGCCAACGCCGGCTGGCCTGAACATCGTTATCGCGGTAATCGGCATCGGCCGCGCGCTTGGCCTTCTGCCATCGGCGCTTGCGCTCCCTTTGGCACGCGGGGGCCGAGCAAAACCCCTGTTCAGGACATTGAGGACGGGGACGAAAGAGTTTGCGGCAACCGGCGCAACGCCTCTGCTCCATACAAAACCTCGGTTCGACAGCGATCGAAACCGAGAGTCTTCGCGCTCCGGCAGCTTACGTTTGTAATTTCGAAGATCTGTCCCCAGAGCGTGGGTCAGAAAAGGATGAGCACAATCAGCCTCGTTGGAAAGGTGGGTCACTTTCCATGAGTATGGGCGGGTCAAAAAGCGTGAGTGTTAAAGATTATGCCGAGTTTCCTGAAAAAGTACTCAAGGAAGG
>JARRNE010000084.1:0-7307 GCA_037385305.1 Chromatiaceae bacterium
GCTAGGTCGCCCTTCTGTGCCGAATGCGAAGAGACTGACCGGCCGCCCTCTGGGGCGATTGCGCGCATCAAGCGGCAAGGCGCACGTTTGCTCCGGTTGCGGCTTCTACCACCGTTTCACCACGCTTGCGGGACAGGAGGTGACATGAAACTCGAACATGCCGAGCAGGGCTACGGGGACAATCCCCTGGAGGTCCGGGATACCAATCAGTATCAGGCCGAATACGTCCAATCCTTCGTCGAGAAATGGGATGAGCTCATCGACTGGGACGGGCGCGCCCGCAGCGAGGGCGACTTCTTCATTCGAGCCCTGCGTCAGCAGAACGCCCGCAAGGTGCTGGACGTGGCCACGGGCACCGGCTTTCACTCGGTTCAGCTGATCCACGCGGGGTTCGAGGTCACCAGCGTCGACGGCAGCCCCCAGATGCTGGCCAAGGCCTTCGACAACGCCCGCAGGCGCGGAAATATCCTGCGCACCGTGCAAGCCGATTGGCGCTGGCTCAACCGGGACGTCCACGATTACTACGATGCAGTCATCTGCCTGGGCAACTCCTTCACCCACCTGCACGACGAGAATGACCGCCGCAAGGCCCTGGCGGAGTTCTACGCGACGCTGCGTCATGACGGAATCCTGATTATCGATCAGCGCAACTACGACGCCATTCTCGATCACCACATCGCTCCGACGCACCACTATTACTACTGCGGCGAGAACGTCCGCGCCCAGCCGGAGCACGTGGACGAGTCCCTGGCCCGGTTCCGCTACGAGTTCCCGGGGGGCCAGGTCTACCACCTCAACATGTTCCCGCTGCGCAAGCACTACCTGCGTCGCCTGCTCCGGGAGGTGGGCTTCCAGCGGGTGACCACCTACGGCGACTTCCAAGAGACCTACCACGAGACCGAGCCGGATTTCTTCGTTCACGTGGCGGAGAAGCGATACATCGAGGGAGGAGAGGAAGAGTGAGCACGGACTATTCGGAGGTCGTCGAGACCGCCCGCACCTACTACAACAGCGAGGACGCAGACAACTTCTATTTCCACGTCTGGGGCGGCGAGGACATCCACATCGGCCTCTACGACACGCCGGAGGACGCGATCCCAGAGGCGAGCCGCCGCACCATCGAGCGCATGGCCGCCATGGTCCCGGGCATCGGGCCGGAAACCCTGGTCCTGGACATGGGCTCCGGTTATGGCGGTGCTGCGCGCTGGCTCGCCGGGCGCTTCGGTTGCCGGGTGACCGCCCTCAATCTCAGCGAGAGGGAGAACGCTCGCAACCGGGAGATGAACCGTGAACGGGGCCTGGACCATCTGATCGAGGTGGTCGACGGCAGCTTCGAGTCCGTGCCCGCCCCGGACGGCGCCTTTGACTTGGTGTGGTCCCAGGACGCAATCCTGCACAGCGGGCAGCGCGACCAGGTCGTCGCCGAGGCGTCCCGTGTACTCCGCGCTGGGGGCGACTTCGTGTTCACGGATCCCATGCAGGCGGACGACTGCCCGGCGGGCGTGCTCAAGCCCGTGCTCGACCGTATCCACCTGGACAGCCTGGGCTCCCCCGGCTTTTACCGGGCCGCGGCGGAGCACCACGGCTTGTGTCTAAAGGACTTCGCGGAGCTGACCGAGCACCTGATCACCCATTACAGCCGGGTGCGGGACGAGCTCGAGGGAAGCCGTGAGGCATTGGATGCCAAGGTCTCCTCTCAGTACGTGGACCGCATGTTGGCAGGTCTTGGCCATTGGGTGGACGCGGGCACGGCCGGCTACCTGTGCTGGGGCATCCTGCACTTCACCAAGCCGGCCGCCTAGCGAAGGACCGATTCATGGCGCTCTCATCGGCGCTTGCGTCTTTTCCGGGGTCGGGCGGGCCCTGCCGAAGGACGCCGTGAATACGTCGTGTAGGCTTGGGAAGCACTGAAGCGACGCGCGTGCGCCCTATTGCGCCGTTCATGGCCTGGAGGCCGTGGGTCAGCCAGGTCAGGGCATCATGCGCGGAGCTGCATGGCGCCGATGCTTTCGGTAGATCGAGAAATCGCTGTCGGCGGTCATGACCGAGCTCCGTGGGTGCTGCTCCGCCATGTGCCGGGCGTTGCACGATGGACACAGCGCGCCCTGCTCCGAGGCGACCGACAGCCCGGCGACCAAGGCGTGAGGCAGAGCCGAGCGCCAGGATCTTCAGCAGCGCCGGGGTCTCTCGGTCCTCCTCGTAGCTCGCAATGTCCTGCAGCACGGCCTTCGCTTCACCGTTCTGCGTGACGATCACGGGCTCCCGGGCCTCCTGCACAAGCCGGATCAGCTCAGCCGTGTGTGCCTTGAGGTACGAAACAGGCTTGACTTGCTCGGTGGGTTTCATCCCGTTTCACCGCCGGTGGGCTCATAGTCGGACCGACGATAGGTCGTCCGCGCGTGGAGCGGCCAATAGCGTGTGCGGGGTCGAGAGTGTCTCCGGTTGCTTCCAACCATATTTCGTCACGACCTCGTAAGACTCGTCCGCCTCGCCACCGGCAATGTACTCCGCACTGAAGCCCCGTCCGAGAGATGGCGGGAAGGTCTTTGATCGACCCGAAGCGGACATCTGAGCTGCGACTAACGTCCCAAATCAGCGGCGCCCGTCACCGCATACGGTGGATGTTTTTCGTTCCGCCGTTTACTTAAACCCATTCGCCCCCCATGCTGTACCCGCAACCGGATTGGGTCGCGAAGGCTCGAAAGGGCATCTCTGGCAAGAGCGTTTCCACTGCTTCGGGATGGATGCGCGACACCTGCTCGCCGCCGTAAGGTAGGTAGAGCGCAACCCGGTACGAGAGCGTCTCTGGGCCAGGCCGCAAGATTGGCCATGGTCGAGCGCGGCGGCCCACCTTGCGGGACGCGACGACGCCCTCGTCACCGTGCGACCGCCGTTGGAGCTGGTCCCCGATTCGGAGGCGTTCATCGGCGAGGCCGACGACGAGAAGTTCAATGAGCTGCTGCGCGGTCACGCCAGTACTGGCCGGCCACTCGGTGCGGACTCCTTCGCCGAATCCCTGGGGCGACTCCTCGCCGGGTCCCTGAAGCGGAAGAAACCAGGGCCTAAGACCCAATAGCGGGATCGCTACACGGGCGGCCTGTTCAGCGACGGAGAGCAGAATTGAGTAAACTGTCCCCGGAATCGGGAAATCGGTCCCCGGAATCCGCCGAACTTCTCGTCTGGGATGACTCGCACCTGGAGCTTGCCGGCCGAGAGAAAGCCGTAGAGACGCTGGAACCGTGGCTTGGCTGCCTCCGGCAGCCTCTCGGGCTCCGCGTCGCACCACTCCCGCCGCATGGCGGCCTGCGCCGCCTTCTTGGCGGTCGCCACGTCATCGGCGCTGATGATGGAGTTGCAGACCAGCCGCACCGCACCCGCGACGGACTCCAGCTCCTCACCAGCCATTTCGAGCACAGACGAGGAGAAGAACCCCGCGATGCGGTCATGCCGTTGCGCGCCGCGCAGCCGTTCGGTCAGAAAGCTGCGGTCGAGCGGATGGAGGCGGGAAGAGAAGCGGTTGATCACTCGGATGAGGGCCGGGTCCGCGCTTCTCAGGCAGCGCTCTCTCTATGTCGGGCCTGATGCTTACTGCTGTTGGCCGCCGTCGTGCAATGTGCGGAAGGCGTTGAGATCGGTTGGAACTCGGGTGCCTCGCATGCAGCGAAACCTTCCGGCCAAGCTGCAGTGACCCTGCACCGGAGACGGTATTGCGATGGCGCATCATTGTTGACGCCATCGACGTAAACGGCGATCTCCTGCGGGCCGACCATATCGAGCAACCGGGAGAGATCCGCTGAGTAATATCGCGGCACGTAGCCCACGAGTTGCACCGGGTCGTCCGTACGCAGCATGAGGGCCAACCCATCAGCCTCGTTTTGGACATCCCGCATGAGGTACAGCCGCTCTCCGACCTCCAGTTGTCCAATAGTCACCTGGGCGCCTGCGCCCAGGTGACGGACTCCCCGTGCAAAGAAACGGATTTCGTAACGCCGATCCTCGGTGGGCTCAGGACATGAGATGAGCTCCAACCCGTCCGTTGCCCGTAGGCCTCCCGTACGGCCCAGCTCTTCAAGGACATCCGCTTCAACCGGGTTCAACCCCAGCCAATCCATGTAACGCTGATACTCGGGCCTTACCTTCGGCAGCACGCGGTTGGCAAACAGCGGGAACAGCTCATGCGACACGTACTCCGCCGATAGATCGTCAAGCCGGCCGAATGCCTCAAACTCGGGTACCTGCCGGCAGCCCCGCGTATACACGAATCGGTACTGGCCGTGCTCCCGCCTCAGTCGAGCGACCGGTGCCCAACCGCGGGACTCCTGATCCTGCATGGCAACGAACAATGTATTCATCTTGAGCTACTCCGATGCGAGCAGGCGCTTGCGGTTCTGAAGCATGATCTCCAGTGCGAATAGCCGGGTTGGCTCGGACACGACCGCTGAAGGTAGGCTCCAGACGATCGATCTGAGCGCTTCAGGGCTCAGTTTGCCGAGCCTTTTCTGCCAATATGCGGCCGCCGCCGGATTCATCGATCGGCTCTCCAAGAACGCGTCCAGTGTCGTCAGGGGCGCCCGGCTGGACTGCGTCCTGTAGAGACCCGACCGCGCGCGGCGGACGTAGTGCGCCACGCCCCGCCCGGAATCTTTGGTCGTCAGCCGCTCGATACGCTCCGCGTCGAGCTCGTTGCGTCCTAGGCTCGACGCATGGTCGAAGGTCGGAGAGAGACTGAGTCCCGCTCCCGGTGCCTTGATCAGGCCCCAGTTCTCATGGTGGCGGTCCTGGTTTCCGATCAGGGCGTCCAGGAGCAGATACCCCACAAACACGCCCACCGTGTTGTGGACATCAGGAGGACGCTCCCAACCGAGTGGCGTCCCTACTCGCGGCGAGCGAAGTACGGCACTAACCCGCCCCAGCGTATGCTGACTGGCGCGGAATCGCTTCGTCTTGTCATATTCCGGCAGAACCCGGGCAAGCAACTCATTACCGTGGATTAGGCGCCCTCCTTTAGGCACGACCGTCGGGGAGACAACACCCATGCGGCCGTTCCACGTCGCCAGCTCGTACTCGGCATGCGGCAGGCCCAGACCGCGGGCGACCTCACAGGCCACCTTTTCGGCCCAGTGCTCGCCGCTGTCGGGGTACCCCTCTTTGAACAAGGTGCGTGTCCCATCGGCCGCTCGAAACCAAAACTTGGCCTTGGTGCCGCGCTGCTCCAACTGGGACGGTGCCTCGAGCGGGACCTCAACGATCTCGTACGGCATTGCGTGTAGGGGAAATGGTATTGCAACGGGGGCTCAAATCATGAGCCACCCGCCGCGCCTGGGATCTCCGAGCATGACGCCCACGACTAGCCCGGCCGTCGGTTAGCCGGAAGACCGGGGCCAGTGGGCTCTACACATGGTCGTTGTGCAGCGTTTCCGCAAGCAGACGCGCCGCTTCGGCATCAGTGGCCCAGTGGGTCATGGGCAGCTTGTCGATGAAGCGGAGCATCAGGTGGAGCTTCTCCTCGGCGGAGAGGCGTTTCCAGAGCTGGGGGTCGATTCCGTCGGGGACGAGGAAGTTGCTGGCGGTCTTGACCGCGTCCTCGATGATGCGCTCGATGGGGGACTCCTCGCCGCGCTTCCGTTCCCGGGACAGCTCATAGGCGACGTCGATATCCTCGATGCCGTTGTATTGGGTCAGGACGCGCAGCGCCGCCGCATAGGCGGCCAGCTGGTAGTCCGCATCCGAAAAGTTGGGGTCCTCCTGGTCGTCCACCTCCAGCATGGACTTCAGCTGATTCTCCAGCTCGATCTCGACCTGGGGAACGATCTCGTCGAGGAAGGCAACGTCTTCGGACCTCTGTTTGCGCAGCACCATGAGCACGGTGCCTTGGACGTAGTTGCCTTCCTTGAGGGCCGACTCCGTCTCGGTGGCGATAGTCCAGGCTGCTGTCACCCGGAGTCCTGCCGCCCAGAGGATGAGGGCCAAGTCTGCCCATACACCGGCATCCTGGGGAGTGAACATGACGATTTGGAGCCCGTTGTCGGAGATGTGGGCGGCGAGGTTGCGGTATGCGTCCACCATGCCTTGCCGAAACTCTTTCCCGATCCCTTTTCGGATCAGACGTTGCCGGAAGAAGCAGCCCGAGCGTGGCAGCGCGAATCATGATGAGCGGCTTGCGTCCCCACCACTTGCCCAGGCTCGTGAGGGTCTGACTCAGGTGGCCCTTGCGTTCTACATAGCTTTCCTTGGAGAGCTTCGAGACCGGAAACTGGGTCTCGATAAACGTCAGGTAATCTTGCATCTCGGGTTACTGCTCGGCCTCGTTCGATCTGGCGCTCTTGCGGCGTCGGCCGACCGCACCTTTCTTCTCAGCCGGAGGCGCTGCCGGGCCCTCCTGTGAGCGCAATTCGAACACCGCGGGTGGCTCATGCGGTGAGTCGGTCACCGGATTCTCCGTCAGGGCGTAGCGCACCGCCTTGCGCCATCCCTTGTTGCGTCCCTGGATCGCATGTCCCGTGGCCGCAGAGGTCATGGTGTAGAGCCACCAGCGTTACTCGGGGACGAGGCCGAGCCAATTCTTGATCGCCCTGGGGGATGAGCGCGGGATCGGCCTCCTCGATCGCCCAGGCCAGCAGCACCAGCTCCTTGCCGAGGTCGGTGAGGTCGAGGACGGTGTCCCGCCGGGCCTTGTCGAAGATGCTGTCGCGAGGTTTGCAGTTCTGGGCGAGTGCATGCATTCGGAAATCCTGCGCTACCGACGTTGTGACGGAGATGCTTGACCGGAGCACTCCGGCCCGGGGGATGGTATGTCCTTACCGGCCTCAAGCATTTGGAAGGTCTCACACTCGCGTCCAAGATCCATGCTGCAACCAGCCGGGGGTTCGGCGGCTACCTCCTGCCAGGAAGCACCATAAGCGCAAGGCTTGTTCTTCAGCGTCTTGGGCCCGGTGCAGCCGCGAGGCGTTCCCGGCCCTGATCGAATTCCGCCAAGAATACACCTCTGGGCGAATGGATGGAGCCCGCGATTTTTGTCGCGATCTGAGCAAGTGGAAGAATGCGCATCTATGTGCCGCTCGGAATTGACGCCGACGCAGTCTCAGCCGGCGCAGGTCATCGAGTTATCGGGCTGATAGAGATGAGTCCGCCAACGCGATGCGAGCGCCGGTCACTCCCAGCCCTTGCGCTCGGCCTCGATCACCGCTGCGATCTCTTGCAGATCGCGCCCAGGTGTGCTCGTGGTTACGGGCGAAGATGATGCTCTTGCCGACCTCCTGACCGCCGGCGTCAAGGAGTGTCGCCGTGCTCGTAATACATTTTGGGAC
>JARRNE010000085.1:0-7304 GCA_037385305.1 Chromatiaceae bacterium
CGAAAAAGACCGTGAAGACAAAAGGCAGGCTCATCATGACCTTTGCCTGTATGGGATCCGGAGGGGCCGGATTGAGCTTCTGCTGGATGAACATGGAGACGCCCATGATAAGAGGCAGCACGAAGTAGGGATCGGGCGCCGAGAGGTTGTTGATCCACAGGGCGAACGGCGCCTGGCGAAGCTCAACGCTGTCCAACAGGACCCAGTACAAGGCAATGAAGACGGGGATCTGAACCACAATCGGCAGGCATCCGCCGAGCGGGTTGATCTTTTCCTTCTTATAGAGCTCCATCATGGCTTGGTTAAGGCGTTGCTTGTCGTCGCCGTACCGGTCCTTCAGTGCCTGGAGGCGAGGCGTCAGACGCCGCATGTTCGCCATGGACTTGTAGCTCGTCTCGGAGAGCTTGTAGAAGGCCGCCTTGATGAGGATCGTCAGCACGATGATCGCCCAGCCCCAATTGCCGAGGAGTGCATGAAGCTTCGCCAACAACCAGAAGATGGGCTGGGCAAGGAAGGTCAGCCAACCATAGTCTACGGCCAGGTCCAGACCCGGGGCGATGGAGGCGAGCGTGTTCTGGAGCTTGGGACCGGTGAACAGCCGATCGTCGAACGAGTGGGAAGAGCCGCTGGAAATGGTGACGGGGTTGGAGTATAGGCCAATAATGTAGCGGGAGTTATCCAGCACGCTGGTGTAGAAGGTGGCCGGCTTACGCCGCGGTGGAATCCAGGCCGCCATGAAATAGTGCTGAATCATTGCGATCCAGCCGTCGGTGATCTGCTTGTCTAGAGGTTGCTTCTCCATGTCCTTGAAGGACACCTTTTGATACTTGTCCTGGGGACCGTAGTAGACACCCCCGGTATAGGTGTGCACGAAGCGGGCCTCATTAGGATCATGGAGCTCGGTCCGCTGCAGCTGGTTGTATTCCCGGGCGACCACCGCTGAGGGACTCTGGTTTACCACCTCCTGGGTCAAGTGAATGACGTAGCTGGCACGCTTGAAGCGATACTGCTTTTTGACCTCGAGGCCACCGGGTCCGGTCCAAACAAGGTCGACCTGGAGGGAATCGGCATCTGGACCCAGGCTGTAGCTGGCCGCGGGTGAGGAGAAGATGGCCTCGTGAGTAGGCAGACGCCCCGGCTCCGAGCTCAGAAGCCCGGATTGTGCGAGAAACATGTTGGGGGGGTCAGGCTTCATGAGCCGAACTTTCTGGTCCGGATGCTCGGGCTGGACGAGATATTTCTTCAGCCAGAGACTGTCAATCGTCCCGCCGCGGGGCGAGATCTCCAGCCGCATTAGGTCGGTATCGACAGTGATGGGCTCGAGCTGGCGCTGGTTCCCGGCTGATGGTGCTGGCGGCTGGGACTGGGCCTGCGCAGGCGCTTCTGGCTTTGGAATGTCCGGGACGGGGCGGGAAGGCGCTGGGCTGGCAGTAGGCGAAGGACGCTCGGCAACGGGAGCAGGCTTGCCCGCGCCACCATAATCCGCCATCCACGCTTGGTAAATCAGCAGAAGGACAAAGGCGAGGGCAAAGAAGAGAATGAGGCGCAGGTTATCCATGGGACGAGCAGTCCAACTTATCGGGTACGGGATCGTAACCGCCGACATGCCAGGGATGGCATCGGGAAAGGCGGCGCAACGCTAGGAAGAGTCCTCGCGCGGGTCCGTGGCGATCGATTGCTTCAACCGCGTACTGGGAGCAGCTCGGGTAGAAGCGGCAATGGTTCCCGAGGAAAGGGCTGAGGAGGAGCTGGTACCCTCGGATTAGCAGGATCAGGAGCTTGCGCATAGCTGGTGAAAGATCGCTATCCAGTGGGCCGCTAGGGACGCGCTCAGGGTCTGATTCGTTGCGCGGAGGGCTGGACGCCGGCAAAGGACAACCAAGTCCAAGGCGCACAGGGTTGCGCGGCGAAGGCGGAAGCTCTCGCGCACAATCCGTCGCAGGCGAGTCCGTTGCACGGCGCGCGGCGCACATCTTTTCGACATCGCGAGACCCAGGCGGGCGCCGTGGCCCTCGTTGGAGGTGGCCAGGACGGTGAAGTAGTCGTCGACAGACTTGACGGAGCTGGCGAAGACGCGTTCGTAGTCGCGGGCGTGGCCTAGCCGGGCGGATCGCGGAAGGTCTGCACGCCGGGGCCTACCCTTCAGGGGGTCAGGCGTAGGCGACCCTTGGCCCGCCGCGCCTTCAAGACCTTCCGGCCGTTGCGCGTCGCCATGCGCGCACGGAAACCGTGGGTACGCGCCCGTCTGAGGCGGCTTGGTTGGAAGGTTCGTTTCATAACTGACAACCCCGAGCTTGGCGCAGCCGAAGCTGCGGTAAAGGTAAAGGAAAGGCGCGGAATTATATTTTTGGGTCAACGCCCGGTCAACGCAGGGGGGGTGAAGGGGAGGCCACGCGCCTGTGGATAAGTTGCCGCAACGGCGATAGACTCGTATGGTGAACATGCTGGCGGGTCCTGGCGCGGCGACGTCGCCGGAAGTCCCGGCGTAGCAAGACGGTGATTCAACTGGCAGAGCTTGGCCGCCCTGGGAAGGCACAGCTGACTTCCGATCGCTCGCGGCACGCGCATCCTAATGCCCCGTCAGGTGCCGGAGCGCTCTTCGCGGCGGTCTGGATCAGGCGGTGTTTCCCTGGGCCGCTGGCGTGCCGGCTCGCCAGGACACGGTATGTGGGGGGGAAAATGGCAGCAACGCTCTGGGAACAATGCGTATCCTTCCTGAAGGGGGATTTGACGGCAGCGGAATACAACACATGGATCCTGCCGCTACAAGCGGTAGAGGAGAGGGGGCATATGCGCGTGTACGCCCCGAACCGGTTTGTCAAAGACTGGGTCCGGCAACATTATGAGCAACGGATCAGGGATATCTGCGCGGACCGGAGCAAGGGAAGGATCACGGCGGTGGCGTTAGATATCGGGTCACTGCGGCGGGCGTCGGCGGAAGAGGCAGGGAATCCGGCGGTCGAGGCGGCCGCCCCGATGCCGGGGGGCAGAGACGAGGTCGCGGAGAGGCGCGCCGTCAGCAACCTGAGTTCGGAGTTCAACTTCGACACATTCGTCGAGGGGAAGTCTAACCAGATAGCACGAGCGGCATCCATGCAGATCGGGAAGAGCCCAGGCACGGCCTACAACCCGCTTTTTCTCTATGGAGGAGTCGGGCTTGGGAAGACCCACTTGATGCATGCCGTCGGCAACATGATCTTGGACGCGAACGCGGCCGCAAGGGTTGTCTACATGCACTCCGAGCGGTTCGTGTCCGAGATGATCAAGGCCTTGCAGCACAACAGGATCGACGAGTTCAAGAAGCGGTACAGGTCCGTCAACGCCCTGCTTATTGACGACGTCCAGTTCTTTGCGGGAAAGGAAAGGTCTCAGGAGGAGTTCTTTCACACCTTCAATGCCCTGTTTGAATCCAGGCAGCAAATCGTCTTGTCGAGTGACCGTTTTCCAAAAGAGGTGCACGGTGTCGAAGAACGGCTGCGGTCGCGGTTTGGCTGGGGGCTAACGGTTCAGATTGAGCCACCTGATCTGGAAACGCGGGTGGCGATCCTACAGAGCAAGGCCACGCAACTTAATGTCCAGCTTCCGGTAGATGTCGCCTTTTTCGTTGGCCGACGGATCCGGTCAAACATTCGGGACCTCGAAGGTGCATTGCGCAGGCTAGTTGCGAATTCCCAATTCACGGGTCGGCCGATAAATGCGGACTTTGCCAAAGAGGCGCTGCGCGACATGCTTGCGGCGCAGGACAAGCAGGTTACGATCGAAAATATCCAGAGAACGGTGGCCGAATACTACAAGATCAGGACAGCCGAGTTGCTCTCGAGCAAGCGAAGCCGGTCCATTGCTCGACCGCGGCAGATGGCGATGGCGTTGGCAAAAGAGCTGACAAAGCACAGCTTGCCGGAGATCGGGGCCGCCTTCGGAGGACGAGATCATACAACAGTCCTCCACGCAACGCGGAAAATCAAATGCTTGGTGGAGGCGGAACCGACGCTGGACGAAGATTACAAGAACCTGTTGAGGATACTGACATCCTGAGGTGGACAGACTGTGGAAAAGGGTCGGGTCGGGGTCTATCCACAGGATAGTCACGGGGCGCTACCGCAAAATACCGAGGAAATACTGACCCGTAACTTGCTATGCAACAAAGGGAAAACCGGTGAAATCCCGGTTGTCCACGGGTGTTATGAAAGCAACCAGGTGAATTAAAGAATAGAGCAAGAGTTGGAGATGGAGATTCGCGCGAAGAGAGAAGAGATGGTGCCGTCGCTGATGAAAGTCAGCGGTATCGTCGAGAGACGACAGACGTTGCCGATCCTCGGCAATCTGCTGGTATCGGCGGGGGAAGGAAGGGTGCGTCTGACGGGCACGGACCTCGAGGTGGAGGTGGAGACCGAGTTTGCCGCCGATGTGGAGGTGGGCGGTGATGTGACGATTCCGGCGCGAAAGCTAATGGATATTTGTCGGGCGTTACCGGAAGCGGCGGAAATCGTGCTGAAGGCCGAGCAAGACCGGGCGACGCTTAGGGCAGGGCGGGGGCGGTTTGCGTTCGCAACGTTGCCGTCGAAGGGATTTCCGGTGATGGATGTCGCCTCGGGCAGCCAAAGAGTGGAGCTCGGGCAGGGCAGACTGAAGCACCTAATCACCAAGACAGCGTTCGCGATGGCGCATCAGGATGTGCGGTACTACTTAAACGGGCTTCTGTTTTCGCGGAAAGGCGACGAGATCATAGCCGTTGCCACGGATGGCCACCGGTTGGCAAGAGCATCCGCTTCGCTGGCTGGCGAAGGGGGAGGCGGTGATCTGGAGGTGATTCTGCCTCGGAAGACGGTGTTAGAGCTGGGCCGTCTGCTGGCAGGCACGGAGGATACTTGCGTCCTGGAGATCTCGGAGAGGGCCGTCAGGGTGGACATGGGCGACACAGTGCTGACATCGAAGCTAGTTGACGGCCGGTATCCGGATTACGAGCGGGTGATTCCGCGGGGCGGCCAGGTTCTGGCGGTGGCCGGCAGAGAGGATTTGCGCCAAGCATTGGGACGTACAGCAATCCTGTCCAGCGAGAAGTACAAAGGGGTAACCCTTGATTTTGAGGCGGGTTTGCTGCGGTGTCTGGCGCACAATCCGGAAGAAGAAGAGGCAGAGGAGGAGCTTTCCGTGGAGTATGACGGTGAGAAAACAGCAATCGGGTTCAATGTGGGGTACCTGATTGATGCGCTGAACGTCGTGGACCAGGGCGAGGTGGAGATCTGGTTGAAAGACTCGAACAGCAGCGCGGTGTTGCGTGGAAGAGGGGTGGAAGGGGAGACGTTCGTCGTGATGCCGATGCGGCTCTAGGCTGTGCGGGGACGGAGCGGAGGAGGGCGGCTGTGTTCCACGTGGAACCGGTGATGGCATACGGTGACCGATCCTGCGCCTATCCGGAATACATCGGCGTCCGCCTACGCCAGTAGAGTATAATTTGGGTGTTCCGAATTCCGCGAGGTTGTCCCGCTACCGTCACCCCTTCCACGAATGGCCAGGCGCAACGAGTGTCCTGGGTGTCCTTTCCAATCTGCTTACCAAGCGGTTTCCGTATCACTTTAGGCTCGCTTCTTCGCCCTTATGAGCTACGACTCGACCAGCATCAAAGTCCTACGTGGCTTGGACGCCGTGCGCAAACGGCCGGGAATGTATATCGGAGATACCGACGACGGCACCGGCCTTCACCACATGGTCTTCGAGGTCGTGGACAACTCCATCGACGAGGCGCTCGCCGGCTACTGCAGCGACATCTCCGTCACCCTCCAACCGGACAACTCTGTCACCGTCTCAGATAATGGCAGGGGAATTCCAGTCGACATCCATCAGGAAGAAAATCGCTCGGCCGCAGAAGTCATCATGACGGTGCTCCATGCCGGGGGAAAGTTTGACGCAAACTCCTATAAGGTCTCAGGCGGTCTGCACGGCGTCGGCGTCTCTGTCGTGAATGCCCTCTCCGAAAGATTGACCCTCGACATTCGCCGCAACGGAAAGCGTTACGAGCAAGAGTATCACCTCGGAGAACCGCTCTATCCCCTAAAGGCGGCTGGCACCTCCGACGTCACAGGCACCACGATCTGCTTCAAGCCCTCGCCGGCAATCTTTTCGGACGTCCAGTTTCACTACGATATCCTCGCCAAGCGCCTTCGGGAGCTCTCCTTCCTGAACTCCGGCGTGCGGATCCTGCTGAAGGATGAGGGCACCGGTCGCGAAGATCTCTTCGAATACAAAGGCGGCATCCGGGCATTCGTCGAGCTCCTGAACCGTAACAAGCTCCCCATCCACTCAACGATCTTCCATTTTCTGGTGGAACGGCAGGGCGTCACGGTAGAGATCGCCCTTCAGTGGAACGAGTCCTTCCAGGAGAGCATCTTCTGCTATACGAACAACATCCCCCAGCGGGACGGAGGCTCACACCTCGCCGGCTTCCGAGCTGGCCTGACGCGCACTCTCAACCAGTACATCGAGCGAGAAGAGCTCGGGAAGAAGCAAAAGGTACGTACCATGGGCGATGACGCCCGGGAAGGCCTGACGGCCGTACTCTCTGTGAAGCTCCCAGACCCCAAATTCTCGTCTCAGACAAAAGACAAGCTTGTCTCCTCCGAGGTCAAGGCGGTGGTGGAGTCCGTCCTCGTTGAGTACCTCACGCAGTTCATGGAGGAGCATCCTGCCGAAGCCAAAACGATTGCCAACAAGATGCTTGATGCCGCGCGCGCACGCGAGGCCGCACGCAAGGCTCGGGAGATGACGAGACGAAAAGGCGTCCTCGACGTTGCGGGTCTACCGGGGAAGCTCGCGGACTGCCAGGAAAAGAACCCCGGCCGGTCCGAGCTCTATCTCGTCGAGGGAGACTCCGCGGGCGGATCGGCAAAGCAAGGGCGCGACCGCACCTTTCAAGCCATCCTGCCCCTGAAGGGGAAGATCCTGAACGTGGAAAAGGCCCGCTTCGACAAGATGCTTTCCTCCGCGGAGGTCGGCACACTCATTACCGCCCTGGGGTGTGGGATCGGACGTGAGGAATACGACCCGGACAAGCTTCGCTATCACCGCATCATCATCATGACCGACGCGGACGTGGATGGGGCGCACATACGCAGCTTGCTGCTCACATTCTTCTACAGGCAAATGCCGGAGCTCGTCGAGCGGGGACACATCTTCATTGCCCAACCTCCGTTGTATAAGGTCAAAAAGGGGAAGCAGGAGCTCTATCTCTTGGGGGAGGAGGAGCTTGAGTCCGCGGTCCTACTCGCGGCCCTCGACGGCGCCCGGTTTGTGGTGGCCAGGGACGC
>JARRNE010000086.1:0-7286 GCA_037385305.1 Chromatiaceae bacterium
CCCAGAGGGCGAGCGTGAACAGTCCGGCGGCGCCGGCGATGAGAAGCGCGATCAGGGTATTCTTCATGGCAGTCTCCTCAAGCGCGTTCATTGCATCCGGATGAACGACAAGAGATCCCCTTTCTCCTGCGGCGTGCAGTCGCGGCCGAGCGTCCACGACAGGAGAATTCCCAGCGAGCTAGATCTCATGCGGGATTCTCCTTCTTGCGGCCCGTGATCATGGCCTTCACCAGGTTCTCCCGGTGCTCGAGGCTGGCAAGCAGGACGCCCGCAAGATGGAGCACCACCAAGACCAGGCACAGGTTGGCGGCGAACTCGTGGACTTCCTCGAGGATGTCGGCCGCCGCCTCGCCGCGGAAGAGGCCGGCCAGAGGGCCCGCGAAGTCGGTCGTGCCATACAGGGCCATGCCGGTGACGACGGTGACGGCGAGGCTTATCAGAAGCGCGACTATCATGGCCCCGCCCGCCGGGTTGTGCCCCACATAGCGGGGCGCACGCAGGCGCACCGCATCTTTGAGGTAGGCGACCACGGACGTCGGGGCCCGCACGAAATCGCTGAAGTGCGCGTGACGGGGGCCGACGAAGCCCCACAGCAGGCGAAAGGCGATCAGCGCGCCGACCACATAGCCGGCGTAGACATGGACCGGCAGCAGCTCGTCTTCTGTGAGGTAGGCGATGGTAAATCCGCCCGCCAGGGTCCAGTGAAAGATCCGAAGGGCCGGGTCCCAGACCCGGATCTCCCGGGATGTCGCGATGCTCATGTTTCAGCTCCTCTGCGTGTCAAGGTAAGTGCCACTCTACCGGGAGCGGCTGAAACCAGGCTGAATCCGGAAACTGGGCCGCCGAGGGGGTCCGCCTGTCAGGCGTGCCATCGGGGCACCAATGGGGTTGCACCGAGAGACCGGCCCGCACTGGGCGGGGGCGACTTGCTGGAGGCACTCCTCATCGGCCCCCTAATTGCCTATGTGATAAGCATGGGGAAGCGGCTGCGGAGCGCTCGGGCGAGGTGCCCAGGACGGCAGCGCGGATACTGGAGCGGCGTGCACGGGGCTCGGCAATGGACACCCCCTGTAAGGTGCCAATCGACAGGGAGTCAGTCGCGTGCCGTAGGGGTAGAGAGGATCGAGCGGGGCAGGCTGTCGGCCTCCCCGCTCGTGGGTTCATCACATGCCTTGGGGCTGCGGTTGCGCCTGTGGGCTGTTCCGCTTCCGGTGCGGGTCGACCGGCGGAATAACGCTGAACCCTGGGGTGGCCGGCAGACGCGGCATCTCCTGATTGGGAAACTCACCCGTGAGCGCGTTCAGAAAGGCAACGATGTCCGCCGCCTGGTCCGGGGGCAGAGTCTTGTCGAGCTGGGTCTTGGCCATGACCCGGACGGCCTCGTCGAGGGTCGCTACCTGGCCGTTGTGAAAGTAAGGTGCGGTCAGCCCGATGTTGCGTAATGTCGGCACCCGCCACATGTGTCGGTCGGCAGGCCTTTTTGTCGCCTCGAACCGGCCGTTGTCGTCCGTCAAGTGGTACATAGCCTCGTACTTGCTCCCCGCGAAGGTGGGGAACCTCATGAAGAATCCCTGCCCCGGCGCTTGAGGGCCGTTGAAGGTCGGACCCGAATGACATGCAACGCAGCCCGCCTCGGCGAAGGCGTTCATGCCTCGCACCTGCTGCTCGGTCAGCGCCGCCTTGTCGCCCTTTACATAGCGGTCGTAGGGCGAGTTTGGCGTGATGAGGGTGCGTTCGTACGCGGCGACTGCCTTCGCGGCATTGTTGGCGGTGACAGGCTTTTTCTCCCCGGGGAAGGCCGCTTTGAACATAGCCGCGTACGCAAGGATCTTGCGCAAGCGCGCCATAGCTTCCTCCAGACTGGGCATTCCCATCTCGATCGGGTTGACGACGGGGCCCTTCGCCTGCTCTTCCAGGGAGGGCGCCCTGCCGTCCCAGAACTGAACCCCCTGAAACGCGCTGTTCCAGACCGTCGGCGCACTGCGCCCGCCCCGCGCATCATGCATGCCGATGGAGTTCGGCCGATTGTCGTCGCCGCCCGACATCACATTGTGGCAGGAGTTGCACGACAGCGTGCCGTGCTCGGAGAAGCGCGGGTCGAAGAACAACGTCTTCCCGAGCAGAATCTTGGCCTTGCTCTGGGGATTGTCCGCCGGGATCGGAGGGCTGTCGGGGAGGGGCTCCCAGTTGTACGCGAGGGCCGGGGTGCAGAAGGCCGTCATCACAAACGCCATCGTCACCAGTCGCATCGTCTTACTCCTACAGTTGTCGGCCTGTATAAGGAGTGCACAGAGTAGCGCCCGGACCTGAATCGTCCCTGAAAGGCCCGCACGGGGATGACTGAGGCCACAAGAGCGGACGCCCGTGCGAGCGCCACGGTGGTGCGCCGGCAAGGCGGGTTGGTGTCCAGAGCGACGACAACGCCAGACCAACGAAGAGGAGCGACCAGACTCCCTGGGCTGAGCGGCACGGGTTGGCCCGGCTGGACGAGCGCACGCTTCAGGCTCCTGTTGTGGTCAAACGGGTATTGTGCGGACCGTAAATGTGGCTACCGGGCCGGCACCAGTGAGCAGAGAGGCGCCTGCCGCGTCGGCGGAACCGCACTGCCCGATGCGCGCGGGCCACGGCCGCCCAACCCGCGCGTAGCGCCGCCTTGGGGAAACCCCCGTGTGGAGGTGGCCTCCCTCCGCAGGGCATGTTGCGGCCGCCCAGAAGACCCTCGAGTAGAGCTGACCAGCAAAAAGTCCCTGTCTACCCCCCTCGGCGATCTGCGCGACATACAGTTGCTCATATATTCCGCGTGAAGTATATTTGACCCATGGATATCCGCCCGACCGACCTCTTCGCCGCCTTGGCGAACGACACGCGCCTGCGCTGTCTGATGCTTTTGATGGGACATGGGGAGCTGTGCGTCTGCGAGCTGACACATGCCACAGGTGCGCTTCAGCCGCATATCTCGCGGCATCTGGCACAGCTGCGCGCGCTGGGGCTGGTGTCGGACCGGCGCGCGGGACTGTGGGTCTACTACCGGATTCATCCGGCATTGCCGGATTGGGTCCCGGGAGTCTTGCAGCAAACAGCCGCCGGGGTGCGGGGCCGCCCCCCTTTCAGCGCCGATGAGCAAACCTTGTCGCTGATGCCCAATCGGCCGGGGGCGGCGCGGTGCGCCTGATGGCGTATCGGCTCCCATTCTCCAGAGCGAGAAGGCGGCACTGCCGCCTCCTTCAGGGCGCACCTCGTCCTGAGCGGATCGCAGACAACCCTCGTGCCGCTAACGGCCATGGCGTCAGCGCCACCCCAGGGAACCAATATGGGACAAACTCGGTCGCTGCCGCCATGACCGTTTCCCTCACCCCGGCCCTCTCCCAGTGGGCGAGGGTGACAGGGAGTGCGCTATGCGCGACTTTCATCGTAAGCACTGCGCCGAGTGCGCGTGTCCCTCCTTAGCCTTTAACTGTCCGGGATCTACCGCGTGAGCGACCAAATCAAGACCGTCCTGGTCCTCTGCACCGGCAACTCCTGCCGCTCCCAGATGGCCGAGGTGCTGCTGAACCATGATCTCGCGGGGCGGGTGCGGGCATTCTCCGCCGGCACGAGCCCCCAGCCACGGGTGGCCGAGGGTGCGATCAAGGCGCTGGAGGCGACCGGGCTGTCCGCCGAAGGCCTCTATCCGAAGGATGTGGACGCGGTCCTGAACGAGCCGATCGACTTGGTGGTCACCGTGTGCGACAACGCCAAGGAGTCCTGCCCGATCTTTCCGCGCCCAGTCAAGAGCATTCATCTGCCGTTCCACGATCCCCACGGGGAGCCCATCGAGTCCTTCTTGCGGGTGCGCGATGAGATCCGCGCGCAGCTCGTGCCCGCGGTGCGTGAGGCGCTCGGTCTCTAAGGAGGCATCATGTCCATCCAATGCGAAACCATCACACAGCAGGCCGCAGGCGCCGAGCTCGGCTTCTTCGAGCGCTGGCTGACGCTCTGGGTGTTTCTCTCGATCCTCGCCGGGATCGCGGCCGGCCAGCTCGCCACCGGGCCGGTACACCTCCTCGGCGACCTCGAGATCGCCCAGGTGAACCTGCCCGTTGGGCTCCTCATCTGGCTGATGATCGTCCCGATGCTGATGAAGATCGACTTCACGGCCCTCGGGCAGGTGCGCCGGCACTGGCGAGGCATCGGCGTCACCCTCTTCGTCAACTGGGCCGTCAAGCCCTTCTCCATGGCCCTCCTGGGCTGGCTCTTCATTCGAGGACTCTTCGCGCCTTATCTCCCGCCCGCGCAAATCGACAGCTACGTTGCGGGCCTCATCCTCCTGGCTGCTGCGCCCTGCACGGCCATGGTCTTCGTCTGGAGCCACCTCTCCAAGGGCGAGCCGCTCTTCACCCTCACCCAGGTGGCGTTGAACGACAGCATCATGGTGTTCGCGTTCGCGCCCATCGTTGCGCTCCTCCTGGGGGTGGCCTCCATCGCGGTGCCCTGGGACACCCTGTTTCTCTCGGTGGTGATGTACATCGTCATCCCCCTTGCCATCGCCCAGGGGCTGCGTTGGCTCCTCGTCCGCCGGGGTCGCCTCGATGCGGTGCTCGCGCGGCTGCATCCGGTCGGCATCGCCGCCCTGCTCGCCACCCTGGTGCTGCTGTTCGCCTTCCAGGGTGAGGCGATCCTCCGCCAGCCGCTGATCATCGCGATGCTCGCGCTGCCGATCCTGATCCAGGTCTATTTCAACGCGATGCTTGCCTACTGGCTCAACCGCACGGTGGGCGAGGTCCACTGTGTGGCCGGCCCCTCGGCCCTGATCGGCGCCTCCAACTTCTTCGAGCTTGCGGTGGCGGCGGCGATCTCGCTCTACGGCTTTCAGTCCGGGGCCGCGCTCGCCACCGTGGTCGGCGTGCTGATCGAGGTGCCCGTGATGCTCTCGGTCGTCGCCATCGTCAACCGTTCCAGGGGCTGGTACGAGGCTGGTCTGTCGCGAAAATCAGCCCCGCACGAGACCGGTCGGCTGAACCGCACATCCGTCACGCCGGGCGTTGATGTTTGAGTCACTCGCCGACCTGGTCGCCTTCCGCCTCCTGGGGTTGGATCCCGCCTCCCCGCTCGGGGCCGCTGTCCAGTTCTTCGTGCAGGACGTCACCAAGATTTTCGCCCTGCTGGTGCTCGTCATCTACGTCATGGGTCTCCTGCGCGCGCTGCTCTCGCCGGAGCGGGTGCGGCTGTTCGTCCGCGGCCGGCCGCACTGGCAGGCGCGCGGGATGGCGGTGGCCCTGGGTGCCGTGACCCCTTTCTGCTCCTGCTCCTCGGTGCCCCTCTTCATCGGCTTCGTGGAGGCCGGCATCCCCCTAGGCGTCACCTTCTCCTTTCTCATCGCGAGCCCAATGATCAACGAAGTGGCAGCGGTGATCCTGGTTGGGGTCCTCGGCTTAAAGCTTGCTGCGCTCTATGTGGCCGTGGGGCTCGTGGTGGCCTGGTTCGGCGGCATCGCCATGCAGGCATCCCGCCCCGAGCGCTGGGTCGAGGACTACGTCTGGAAGATCCGGATGGGCGAGGCCGCGGCGATCGAGCGGGACACGAGCCTGTGGGGGCGTCACCGCTATGCGCTCGCCGAGGTCAGCGCGATCGTCGGGCGCATCTGGCGCTGGGTATTGATCGGGATCGCAGTCGGCGCGCTCTTCCATGGCTTTGTGCCCACCGGCTGGGTGACCGCGCATCTGGGCGGGCACGCCTGGTACACGGTCCCGGCCGCGGTGCTGGTGGGGATCCCGCTGTACTCGAACGCCACGGGGATCATCCCGGTGGCCGAGGCGATGCTCGGTAAAGGTGTGGCCGTCGGAACCACCCTCGCCCTGATGATGAGCGTGGCGGCGCTCTCCCTGCCGGAGATGCTGATCCTGCGCAAGGTCATCCGCTGGCAGGCCCTCGCCCTCTTCGCCGGGGTGCTCGCGATCGCCTTCACCCTGGTGGGCTGGGCATTCAATTTGATGGCTTGAGGTTATGGGATGAAGAAGTTCAAGGTCCTGGGCAGCGGCTGTCGCAACTGTGAGATCACCGCCAATGTGATCGCACAGGCAGCGAAGGAGGCCGGCGTTGCGATCGAGCTGGAGAAGGTCACGGACATGGCCACGATTCTGGGCTACGGCGTCATGTCCACCCCCGGCGTGGTGCTGGACGAGAAGGTCGTGCATTCAGGCAGCATCCCTCCGCCGGATCGCGTGAGGGCCTGGGTAAGGGGCTGACCCCTGGAACCCTAGACTTGGCGAGCGACTGGTTCCCCTCCGCGCCGAGCAATCGCGGGACAGCAACAGCAGAGCATGCGAGGTCTGTCGGCCGACGCCTGCTCAGCCAAGCATTGCACCGGTGTTAAACAATTCCCCGTCGGTATTGAGTGTATCAGTGGTGACCATGCGGCGTTATACGAACATCGACGGGTCGCTTCCGCACACGGCATCCGCAGTTTTCAAATGGGCAGTGATGGACCGCCTGGCCGGCCGTCGCGCGCCCAATCGTCAGCCGTTTGAGGCGCCACACGTCTTCAATGACGGCGCGACGTTGCGTAGCAATGTATCAGATGTCTTGGCGACCTGGATAGGCCATGCCACGTGGCTCGTCCAGCTTGCCGGCGTCAATATGCTCGTCGACCCGATTTGGGCGCGCACCATTTCCGGGTTCATTCGGCGGCGCAGCGCGCCCGGGGTGGCGCTGGGGGACATGCCGCGCGTGGATATCGTTCTGGTGACGCATAACCACCGGGACCATATGGACTCGCCCACACTGCGCCACTTCGCCAACGCGCCCATGGCGGTCGTGCCCATGGGTTTGGGTCCGGCGCTGGGCCGGCTCGGCTACCGGGAGGTCAAGGAGCTCGATTGGTGGCAGACCCTCCGCGCCGGAGAGGTGTCTATCACCTTTGTCCCCAGCCAACACTGGAGCCGCCGCGGACTGACCGACACCAACGCAACACTCTGGGGCGGCTACGTTCTGGAGGGTGGCGGCAAGCGCGTCTACCACACCGGGGATACCGCCTATTTCGATGGCTTCCGGGACATTGCATGGCGCATTGGCAGCCCCGACGCCGCACTGGTGCCCATTGGGGCTTACGAACCAGAATGGTTCATGCGCAAGGAACACATGAACCCGGAAGATGCACTGATGGCCGCGTCCGACTTGGACGCGCGTCGCATCCTGCCCATGCACTGGGGTACATACCAGTTGTCGGATGAATGGCCGGGTGAGCCGCCACAGAAGCTCGTTGAACTTGCCGATAGTGAACAGCGCCTCCTGGAGCGCCTGACGCTGTG
>JARRNE010000087.1:0-19476 GCA_037385305.1 Chromatiaceae bacterium
CCGCATCTCCGGCGTGGAGGGTATCCGTACCATCGAGTCGGTGAGCGAGGACGGCCGTTCCGCCATCAGCATCGAGTTCGACCTCGGCCGCGACATCGACGGCGCCGCCAACGACGTGCGCGACCGGGTCTCCGGCATCCTCGACCAGCTGCCGGTGGAGGCGGACCCACCGGACATTCAGAAGGTGGACAGCAACGAGGATGTCATCATGTGGCTCAATCTGGTGAGCGACCGCATGAGCGTCCCGGAGCTGACGGACTATGCCCGCCGCTACCTGGTGGACCGCTTCTCCGTGCTTGACGGGGTGGCGCGGGTGCGCGTGGGCGGCAACCAGGTCTACGCCATGCGCGTCTGGATCGACCGCAATGCGCTGGCGGCGCGCGGGCTCACGGTGGCGGACGTGGAGAACGCCCTGCGTGCCGAGAACGTGGAGCTACCCGCCGGCAGTGTGGAGTCGCGTTCACGCCAGTTCAGCGTGCGCACCGACCGCGCCTTTACCACCCCGGACGAGTTCGCCCGGCTGGTGGTCGCCCGCGGCGAGGGGGGCTATCTGGTGCGCCTCGGCGACGTGGCCCGGGTGCAGCGGGGCACCGAGGAGGACCGCACCTTCTTCCGCGGCAACGGGGTGCCGATGGTGGGACTCGGCATCGTCAAGCAGTCCACCGCCAACACCATCGCGGTGGCGGACGCCGGCAAGGCGGAGATGGCCCGCATCAACCCGACCCTGCCGGCGGGGATGGCCATCAAGCAGAGCTACGACACCTCCGTGTTCGTGAAGGGGGCCGTCCACGAGGTCTACAAGACCCTCGGCATCGCCATCGCGCTCGTCATCCTGGTGATCTTTCTGTTCCTCGGCAGCGTACGGGCCATGCTGGTGCCGGCGGTGACCGTGCCGGTGTGCCTGATCGCGACCTTCCTGGTGCTCTGGTGGCTCGGCTTCTCGGTCAACATCCTGACCCTGTTGGCCCTGGTGCTCGCCATCGGGCTGGTGGTGGACGACGCCATCGTGGTGCTGGAGAACATCCACCGGCGCATGGAGCAGTATGGCGAGACCCGGCTGGTGGCCGCCTTCCGCGGCACCCGGCAGGTGGGCTTCGCGGTGGTGGCGACCACGGTGGTGTTGGTGGCAGTCTTCGTCCCCATCGCCTTTCTGCAGGGGGACGTGGGGCGGCTCTTCGCTGAGTTCGCCCTGACCATGGCGGCGGCGGTGGGCTTCTCCAGCTTCGTGGCCCTGTCCCTGTCCCCCATGCTCGCCTCCAAGATCCTGCCGCAGGAGCATCGGCGGGCGAGTCTCACCCACGGCGTGGACTGGGTGTTCCAGCGGGCCCGTTACGCCTACGTCAAGCTCCTGGGATTCTTTCTGCGGGTCAAGTGGGTAGTCGGTCTTCTGCTGGCCGGGACCCTGGCGGTTGCCTTCTGGCTGTTCCAGCACATCCCGCAGGAATACGCGCCCAAGGAGGACCGGGGCGCCTTTTTCGTCCTGGTGAACGGCCCGGAGGGCGCCTCCTACGCCTACATGAAGGAGTACATGGACGAGATCGAGCGCCGTCTGCTGACGTATGCCGACAGCGGCGAGGCCATCCGCGTGCTGGTGCGCGCCCCGCGCAGCTTCGGCAGCGCCCAGATCTTCAACTCCGGCATCGTCATCATGGTCCTGAACGACTTCAGCCGGCGCCGCCCCGCCTGGGCCATCATGAACGAGATCCGGGGCAGGCTCGCGGTCCTGCCTGGCGTGAAGGCGTTTCCCGTCATGCGTCAGGGGTTCGGCGCCCGCATCCAGAAGCCGGTGCAGCTCGTCATCGGCGGCGGGACCCACGAGGAGCTGGCCCGGTGGCGGGACCAGCTGCTCGCCAAGATCCAGGAGAACAATCCCGGCCTCACCGGACTCGACTGGGACTACAAGGAGACCAAGCCCCAGCTGCGGGTGGCAATCGACTACGACCGGGCCGCTGACCTGGGGGTCACGGTGGGAGTGATCGGCCGCACCCTCGAGACGATGCTCGGCTCGCGCAAGGTGACGACCTACACCGACGCGGGCGAGGAGTACGACGTGATGCTCGAGGGGGAGCGGGACGCCCAGCGCACCCCCGCCAGCCTGGAGAACCTCTATGTGCGCTCCGCCCGCAGCGGCAGGCTGGTGCCCCTGTCGAACCTGGTTCGGGTCAGTGAAACGGCGGATTCGCGCAGCCTCAACCGTTATAACCGCATCCGCGCCATCACCATCGAGGCGGATCTCGCCGACGGCATGGCCCTCGGCGACGCCCTGCGCTATCTTGAAGCATTGGTGCGCGACATTCTGCCGGAGCAGGCCCAGGTGGGCTTCAAGGGCCAGTCCCAGGACTTCCGCGAATCGGGCGGCGGCATTCTGTTCGCCTTCGCCCTCGGCGTGGTGGTCGTCTTCCTGGTGCTCGCCGCCCAGTTCGAGAGCTGGGTCCATCCCTTCGTCATCATGCTCACCGTGCCGCTGGCTATGGCGGGGGCACTGTGTGGGCTCTGGGCGAGTGGCCTGACGATGAACATCTACAGCGAGATCGGCCTCATCATGCTGGTGGGTCTGGCGGCCAAGAACGGCATCCTGATCGTGGAGTTCGCCAACCAGCTCCGCGACCAGGGCAAGGCCTTCCGCGAGGCGCTGCTGGAGGCCGCCGACGTGCGCCTGCGGCCCATCGTCATGACGGGAATCACCACCGCCGCCAGCTCGGTGCCGCTGCTGCTCTCCTCCGGCGCCGGCGCCGAGACCCGCACCGTCATCGGCACGGTCATTCTGTACGGCGTCCTCGCCGCGACCCTCTTCACCCTGTTCGTGGTCCCGGTGGCCTACGACCTCCTTGCCCGCCATACGGGCTCGCCGGGCGATGTGACGCGGCGCCTCGAGGCGGAATCGGCCGCGCCGCGGTCCTAGTCAGTCCGGAGGAGTACGACAGCTGGCGTGAGACGATGACGAACCGGTTCGACGAGGACACCATGGAGGAAGTCCGGGAGGGGCTCGCCGTGCTCGAGGAGGGGCGGGCATCCTTGTACACCCTGGAGGAGCTGTTCGAGGACTGAACGGTTCGCGCCGCCGGAGCGGACTCGGATCGTTTCGATGCTCACCAAGCTCGGACAGCGAGAGCATGAGGGGCGAGAGAATTCCAGTCCTTGCGACAGTTTCGACAACGACAACGACAACGACAACGACAACGCTGTTCCGAAGGGCAACGCCCTGTCGGCGCTCTCGGAGTCGCCATTGCCCGGCGAGAAGGAGATTACGTAGCCGAGCAGGGAGGCGCCACCTTGACACCCAAAGCATGTCCTGGGTAATGGTTTGCGCCATGGCGACGACTGATGGCATGGGCGGGGACTACGGAGAGCATTCCGAGTATCAGCAGCGCGTCGCCGAGACCGGAGCCGCGCTGGTGGAGGCGTGCGTGGGTGCCCTCGACCTCCCCCAAGCCCCAGAGCCGCTCGTGCTCATGGATCTGGGATCGGCGACCGGGCGGAACTCGCTGGCGACCATGGCCACCGCCGTGCGAGCGGCCCGCGGCAGGACCCCGGATGGTCCAATCCTGTGCATCCACAACGACTTGCTCACCAACGACTGGACCGCGCTGTTCTCAGCACTCGCGGCCGCGTCCGACGGCTACCTCGCGGTCCCCGGGGGACGGATAATCCCCATGGCAGCCGCCGGCACGTTCTTCGAGCCGACCGTTCCTGCGGCATTTGCTCACCTCCAGATGTCGTTCAATGCCGCTCACTGGTTACGGGAGCCGGCCGCGGCGGCGGTGCCAGAAGGCATGTACTTCTCGGATGCCACCGGGCGGGCCCGGGCCGCGCTGGCCGCGCAGGCAGCGGACGACTGGGCGGCGTTCGTGGCCGCCCGCGCCGCCGACCTCCGACCGGATGGTCGGTTGCTGGTCCAGTGCGTGGGTACCCACGTTGATGCCGCTGGCCGCGAGTTGGTCACTGCCCGTGAGCTGCTGTCGGCCATGTGGGCGGTGGCGGTCGAGCTGGCCGATGAGGGGGTGCTCGAGATGGGCGCCGTGGAGCGGTTCGTGTTCCCCGTCTACGCCCGAACGGCCGAGGAGGCGCGGGTGCCTTTCGAGGGCCCCGAGTCCGCCTTCGAGGTAGTGGAGCTCAGCGTCGCCCCTGTCGCGAACCCCTATCTCGACGCCTGGCACGCCGACGGGAACATCGACGCCTACGCGCGGAGCTACACCGCTTTCGTACGCGGCTTTGCGGAGTCCGCGCTCCGCCGTGGGTTGCTCGGGGATACCACACAGGCCGATGCTGCCGAGCGGCTGGCGGACGAGTATTTCCGCCGGCTCGAGGACCACTTTCGCCAGCACCCCGAAGCTGACGCCTTCCGCGACTGGACGCTCACGGTGGTCGCTCGTCGCCGGTGAGAAGTCGCCGCTGGGCCCGAGCAGCCTGCGGGCCGAAACGGCTGAGCGCGCGTCCGGGCCAGGTGTCGGTTTGTTGCATTCTCGGGACAGGCCCTGGGGCAACGCTAGGTCCAGTACGTTACCTGCACACCTCCCACCGAACCGGCACGCTCTTCGAAGGGCATTTCCGCTCGTCGGTGATCGAGGCCGCCAGCTACCTGCTCGCCGGCTGGAGGCGATTATTGCCGTTGCGTCTTATCTCACCCTACGCGATCTCCAGCTTGTCGTAGACCTCAGCGACCGCAAGCGTGCATTCGACGCTCGCAAGCGGGACGCGGTCGGTGAGGGCGGAGTAGTCCGTCAGCGTCCAGCAGTGGGGATAAGGGGCCAGGGTCAACTAGACCCTCCTGCACCATCCCGCCTCCGCCAGGGCCTTAGGGCGGTCAAGCGGAGCGCATCCCGCTGTTTCCCGGGGGAATGCCGGGGTCAGACCTCGGTTTGCTTTCAGCTTTGGGCCGTATCCTTCCAGGGATTGAAAAACGCAACCCCAGCGGCAGCGAATTCGGTCGTGTTGCGCGTAACAACAGTCAGGCCGTGGTGTGCCGCCGTGGCGGCGATGAGGATGTCCGGGTGGCTGAAGGTGTGGCCGCGTTTGCGACCGGCCTCGATCATGAGGCGCCATTGGAGAAGAATGTCCTCTGTGATGGGCAGGGCGCGGCGATTGAAGAGCGATCGCAGGCGTTGGTCTAGCCAGTGGTTGAGCTTGGCACGTCGCTCGGGATTACCGATCAGCTCGATACCAAAACGAATCTCGGCGAAGGTCACCTCGCTGACGTACAAAGCGCCCAACGGTTGTTCGGCGATGAAGCGCTCGACCGCGGGGTCAGGCAGCTTGCGCCGAAGCTCCGATAGGACATTGGTGTCCAGCAGCCAGCCGCTCACAGATCCACGTCCCGAACCGGCCCGGAAATCGGTGGATGCTCGAATTCGACGTCAAAGAGCGGGGATTCCGCGAGGAGCTTAACCAATTCCCCGCCTGTTCGCTGTCCAGTGAGACGACCGTACTCTTGAGCCGATACAATCACGGCGCGTTCCTCGCCGTTGACCGTTACGTGTTGAGGGCCTTGTTCTACGGCCCGACGCACAACCTCGCTGAAGCGCGCCTTGGCGTCCTGAAGTTGCCAGTAGTCGGTATTGCCTCGGTAGGGAATTTCGTCTGCACTGCCGCGGGTCATGGTTGCGCACACCATCTAGTCAGCCCGACCAGACAATAGCTTCCTGCACGACGTAGGTCAATCGTGGAGCCTGTCCCGTAGTCAGGCCGCCCTGGGCCGCTCTGGTGCCGTGGCTCAGGCCTGTGCGCCATCAACACCTATATCGGCTCCGAGCAGGATCCGGCCGACTACGCCCGCATCCAGGATCGTGTCTTCATCGTCAAGCTGGTCAACGACAAGACCGACTCCAACCGCGTCGCCGGCGCCGTGGGGTTCTCGGTGCGGGAAGACAAGGTTTTCGTCTACAAGTTCAAGGCCTGCCTGCTGGTTGCCGGCGGCTGCGTGAACATCTTCCGTCCGCGTTCTGTCGGCCAGGCGGGCGTCTGGGCGAAGGGATATATGGTAGATATATGGGGTCAGACACGATATCTGTGCGGCGGGGACTCAGACCTTGCCGGCTCGATAGCGGAATACACCTGCCCGTAGATCGCGTAGGGCGGATGCCCGACAGGGCGATCCGCCATCCCACCGCCCACGCGATGCGGGCCGCTCCAACAGGCCGCGGCAATGGCCGACCGGCTGCGCGTCATCCGGCAAGTGGCGGAACCTCCTGTCGGAGCTCCGCCCTACGCGGGCTGGTGTCAGGATTTTTTACACTTGGCCGCCAGCCGCCAGCCGCCAGCCGCCAGCCGCCAGCTGCCAGCCGCCAGCCGCCAGCCGCAGAGCGTATTGTTTTCCTTGGAGATTGTGGCGCTGCGGTGCCGGAGGGGGGTCCGGGCCGGTGTCAGAAAATTGTACAGTTGGTGTGCTTGCGCGGGCTGCCGAGACACCTCGGCGTCGCTAACGGACTGTTTCCGAAGGAGACGACGCGGATCGGAACAATTGATGCGCGCCGCATGTGGGAATTGTGCGCGCAACCGGATCTGTTTAGGACGGGCAGCCATGAAGATGATGTCATGGAAGCTGGCGCTGGCGGCGCGGCTGTTGAGTGTGGGCGGCCTGGCGTGGGCGGGAGTGATCCCGTACACGGTTAACGGGGATGCCTTGGTTTTCGACGACGACTATGGCGCCGCGGGGCTGACCTGGACGGCGGACGCCAACCTGTTCAAGACCCAGTACGACGCGGACAACACGGTGGTGGCCCAGATCATCACGGCGGTGCCGACCGTGGCCGACAGCTACTACGGCTCCCACTCCGTGGTGGCCGGCGACTTCAACACCACGAACGGGCGCATGACCTGGTGGGGCGCGACAGCCTGGGCGGAGTGGCTGGGCATCATCGGCTACGGTGGGGCGAACGATTGGGGGCTGTGGTCGGCGCTCAATAGTGACGGCACTGGGACCTGTGGTCCGGCTTATAACTGCATCGACAGCGCGCTTGGGCACCTGTTCTACACCGAGGGCGGGTTAATCGCACCCGCTTCCATCACCAGTAGCGCAACGCTAAGCGCCGATTTCACCAACCTGCAGAATTACGTCTACTGGTCCGGTACGGAGTACGCGCCGAATCCGAACAACGCGTGGAACTTCAACACCGACAATGGCAACCAGAACAACGACAATAAGGACAACCAGAACTACGGCTGGGCGGCGCGCCCCCGAGAATGATTCCGCTGGCCGACAGGGACCGTCCAGCGGTGGCGCTGTTCTCCTATGAGAACCTCTACCGGCATTATCTAAGCTGCCGGCGCAACAAGCGCAACACCATCAACGCCCTGCGCTTCGAGGCAGAGCAGGAGCTGAACCTGCTGACGCTGCGCGCGGCGCTCGCCGACCGCAGCTATCGGCCCGGCCCCTCTGTCTGCTTCGCTACCAAGCGCCCGAAGCTGCGCGAGATCTTCGCCGCGGACTTCCGCGACCGGGTGGTCCACCATGTGCTGGTGGGCTACCTGGAGCGGTATTGGGAGCGCGTGTTTATCCACGACTCCTATGCCTGCCGCAAGGGCAAGGGGGTGCATGCGGCGGTGGATCGTCTGCAGGGGTTCGTCCGCGAGGTGACGGCAAACGGCCAGCGCCGTGCCTGGTACCTGCAGCTCGACATCCGCAATTACTTCATGCGCATCGACAAGGCGATCCTGTGGCGGCTGCTGGAGCCTCGCATCGCCGATGCGGATGCACGCTGGCTGACGGAGCTCCTGGTGTTCCACAACTGCACCGAGGGGCACATCGTCAAGGGTCGGCCGGGCGCGCTGGAACGTGTGCCTCCCCACAAGACCCTGCTGCGCTGTGAGCCGGGCAAGGGCCTGCCCATCGGAAATTTGGACAGCCAGTTCTTCGCCAACGTGTATCTGAACGGGCTGGACCAGCTCGTCAAGCACCAGCTCAAATGCCGGCACTACCTCCGCTACTGCGACGACTTCCTGCTGCTCTCACCGGAGCGGGACGAGCTGTTGATCTGGCGCGATCGGATCGAGACCTACCTGCGCGAGGCGCTCGCCCTGGACCTGAATCCGCGGGAGCGCCTGCGCCCGGTCTCCGACGGCATCGACTTCCTGGGCTACATCGTGCGCCGCGACTACCGGCTGGTGCGCCGGCGGGTGGTCAATGCCTGCAAGATCAGGCTGCGCGCATACCGGGGACTGCTGGTCTCCAAGCATGCGGGGGTGGTGACCTACTGCTTCGACCTGGCGGAGCTCGCCCGCCTGCGGGCGGCCCTGTCCTCCTACCTCGGGCACTTCCGCCGGGCCAACGCCTACCGGCTGTGGCAGGCCCTCTGGCAGGGCCACGCCTGGCTCGCCGTCTATTTCGACTGGGACGCGGACTGGCAGAGGCTTGTACCCCGCTACGCCATGCCCAAGGGGCTCACCAACGTGCGCCAGCAGTACGCCTGGGTGCGCGGACGGTTTCCGAGCGACGTCGCCCTGTTCCAGGTCGGCGCCTATTACGAGCTCTACGACCGACGCGATGCGGCTGTTGCCGAGACGTTGAGGCTGAAACCGCTCAAGGAGAACCGGCGCCGCGCCTTGTACGGGCTCCCGGAGCGGCTGTTCGGGCGCTACCTGGCACGGCTGCTCGATTTGGGCCGCTCGGTAGTGGTCGTGCGGCAGGGCGACCAGCAGTGGACCGCCATCCGCGAGCGGCAGATCGCCTGGCGGATGGTGCCGGCAGCCTGACCTAAGCTACTGCTGCAAGAGGCAGGTGAACCCCTCCTGGGTAAAGTGCACGTCGTTCGTGAGCACCTCGCAGCTGACCAACTTCATAATACAAGGGGGCGCATGCGAGATGGGGTGGCCAGCCTTGGCGCCGACACCGAATAGACGGTGGTCGAGGCACTACGCGCGCCCGCCCGGAGCAACACCAGCCGCTGCGCGCTGCCTGGAGCGTCGTTCAAGTGAACGGAACCCTTCATCGCACCGCGTACCAACCGCTACCCGCTACCCGCTACCCGCTACCCGCTACCCGCTTCTCTCAGTCTGGCTCCGGCCCGAACCCCCGCCAAGCGGCGATGGCCAGCACGAGCCAACCGATGATAAGCAGCGAGCCGCCGAACGGGGTCACGGCCCCCCAGGCGCGCACGCCGGACAGGACGAGAACGAACAGGCTCCCGCTGAACACCAGCGCCCCCAGGATGAAGCACCAGGCGGCCAGCGCAAGCAGACGCCGGTGCGGGCGTTGGAGCGAGAGGCTGCCGACCGCAAGCAGGGCCAGAGCATGCAGCGCGAGATAGTGGGCGCCGGTGTTCCAGATAGCCAAATAGTCCGGGGTGACCCGGGCCCTCAGGCCGTGGGCGCCGAAGGCCCCGAGGCTGACGGCGAGGAGTCCGTAGACGGCTCCCAGGGTCAGGGTCAAGCGCGTGCTCATAGCGTCTCCTCGTCCTCCGTCCCGCCGATCCGCCCGGTCTCGCCCAGCATCGAGAGTGTCTCCATGGCGATCTCCCGGACGTCGGGCTGATCGTCGTCCAGCAGGCGACGCGCTGCGGAGACGGCGCGCGGGTCGCCCGCAAGTCCGAGAAAGTGGCAGGCATCCGCCCGCGTCTGAGGCGAATCCGACAGGGTCAGCTGCTCGAGCTGGGGAAGCACGGCCCGCAACGGCTCGCTGCCTGCAAGCTCCTCCACGACGGCGCTGACACCGATGCGAGCCCCCATCGGTGCATCATCATCCAGAAGTCGGAGCAGGTCGATCAGAGTCGCCGGATGATCGCGGACGCTTTGCCCGACCTCATCGAGCCGGCGGTTCTCCAACAGGTGGGCGTAATACGCGGACCAGCCCCCGCCGGTCCCGGCACGCTCAACCCAATCGGCAATCTCCGCCGGCGAGAGATCCCCGATCAGCTGAAACGGTCCGATCTGCGTCCAGGGCACTGACCGCACCCTTCCCGCCTGCCCGGCTTCCGGCCCCACAGCGACGTTGACAACCTCGAGCCGGGCCAGCTTCCCGGCCTTCACCATGCGTGCGAGCCCATCCAGGACGTTGCCGCAGTGCGGGCACCCGGTACCTATATAGAGAAGCGCATTGGGCGGGGAGGATCCGTTCATTGCCTGATCCGAGACCTTTGCCCCCCAAGCCTAAACAAGCCTCCGTGTCGGCGTAAAGGCCGGCGTCTGGGCAGGTGAGAACATCGAGCCGGAGAAAGGCGCTCCGCGCTTATGCCGACAGAGCCCTACCTGCTTGGCTCCCATTCCGGCTGCTGCGGGATCTGGGCATCGGGTCCGACGGACTTGGGCGCCCCGACCACGGAGGAGCACGCTGAGGAGGACAAGGTCCCGGCGCACCCGCCGCAAGGCTGGAGCTGTGGCTATCGCGGCATGACCGCGGTCAAGGGCCTGTTCACCGCAGCCCGCACCATCTGTGTGCCCCTTTCTTCCCGCGACCGGAAACGTCCTCCTTCGTTGTCAAAACGGTACATCGCCGCAATGTCGGCCATGGCCGGGCTGTGGGCGATCTCGTCGGGCGGAACCGCACGATGCACGATATAGGTCTTCCCCCGCTTCCCCGGCAGGGTATAGATCGACAGGACGAAGGGGCAGTTGACGATGCGGGCCGGATCCTCCGCGAGCATCTTGCGGGACAGGACCGCGCTGCAGAACTCGATGGATTCGGCCTTTTCGTAGATCTTCTGCTTGAAGCCCAGGTCCTTGCCGGTGCGATCGAGCATCTCGCTCAGATGCATGACGTTGTTGATGAACATGCCCCGCTCCTGAATCGCCAGCTTGGCGGCCTCCATTACCGTCCCCAGGTCATTCCCGCTCTCGTATACGACATAAGAGGGTGCGGCCAAAGCGGCTGGGAGGCAGAGCGAGAGGAGCAGGGCGGCGGCGGATCGCCTGAGGATCGGCATGGTGCGTACGTCTTGGCCGGCTTGGAACGCTCCTGATCATAGCACGCGCCCGCCATGCGCCTCGTAGCCCGGGCGCCCCACCGCTGGCACAATAGGCCGTCCGCGACGAGGATGCCTCACATGACCCAGTACATCGGAATCCTGACTGCAGGGGGCGACAGCCCGGGCCTGAACGCTGCGATTCGGGGAGTCGGCAAGGCTGCTCTCGGCCACTACGGCATGGAGGTGATCGGTTTCCGGGACGGATTTCGGGGCCTCGCCGAGAACCGCTCCATGCGTCTGACGAGCGACACCCTCGGGGGCATCCTCACCATTGGCGGGACCATCCTGGGCACCAGCAGCGCGGCCTCAACATCATCACCCTCCCAAAGACCATCGACAACGACGTCTTCGGCAGCGACGTGGCCTTCGGATTCGACACGGCCCTCGGCATCGCCACGGAGGCCATCGACCGACTGCACAGCACGGCCCACAGCCACCATCGCATCATCGTCGTGGAGATCATGGGACACCGGGTCGGCTGGCTGGCGCTGGGGGCAGGCATCGCCGGTGGGGCCGATGTCATCCTGATTCCCGAGATCCCCTACGACGTGGAGCAGGTTGCTCAAGCGATTCGCCGACGGCTGCGTTCGGGGCGGAAATTCAGCATCGTTGCGGTGGCGGAGGGTGCTATCTCGGTGCAGGAGGCCGCCGCCCTGGCATCGGCCGCGCAGTGCGAGGCCGATGCCACGGAGAAGGAGCCGAAGAAACGGGCGAAGAGGGAGCGGAAGGCGCTCGCGGCGAAGCGTGGCAGCCACACCTTATCGCTGGCCCGGCAGCTGGAGGAGCTCACGGGCCTCGAGTCCCGGGTCACCATCCTGGGTCACCTCCAGCGGGGCGGCACGCCTTCGGCGGCGGACCGTCTCCTGGCCACGCGCCTCGGCAGCGCCGGCGCGGACCTGATCCACGAGCAGCGGTTCGGGGTCATGGTCGCCGCCCGCGGAGAGGGGACCGACGCCCTGCCCCTGGACGAAGTCGCGGGGCGTCGCAAGCTTATCCCGATGGACCATCCCTGGATCCTGACGGCCCGTCATGTGGGGACAAGCCTGGGAGACTGATCTGGTGGGCGGCCTACTTCCAGCCGCCGGCCCCCAAGCAGCCAGCTCTCGGCTGGAGGGCATTATCTTGGAAAGAGCAGCTCACCGCGAAGCGCACGGGTTGGGTTTCTCCGACTATCGGTGCGAGGCCAGTAGCCTTCTTCTGACTGCTGACCCTTGTCCTTCGCGCCGTCTATAATTTCGCCCGGGACACATGGATCCCGATCGGAACACCAACCTTCATGAGGAGAAAAAGATGAAGAGGCTTTTCTTGACTGCTGCGGGCGTTACGCTCGCCGGTGCCGCTGCCCTGGCCACCATTCCCGCGCAGGCCTTCTGGGGCGGCAACAACTGGGGTGGCGGCGGCCCCTGGTATGGCGGCCCCTGGTATGGCGGCCCCTGGTACGGCGGCTACCCATACTACGGCGGTTGGGGCGGCTACCCGTACTACGGCGGTTGGGGCGGACCGTGGGGCGGCTATCCCTATGGGGGCTGGGGCGGCTGGGGGGGCTATCCCTACTACGGCGGCTGGGGCGGCTACGGTTATCCGCTCTACGGTGGCTATCCATATGCGGTCGCCCCGGCAGTCGCCGCACCGGTTGCTCCGGCCGCGCCCGCGACCTCCAAGTCCGAGAAGTAAGCTCCTTCCCTCGAGCGGTACGGTGATGGAGGTCACCGCCGCGCATGACAAAGGGCCGGCAAGCCGGCCCTTTCGATTTCTCAATAGGGCACCGAGGTCGGGTAGTCCCTGAAGGGCGCCACCGGATCGAAGGGCGGGGGCGAGAGCAAGGGGTCCCCCAGGGGCCAGGCCGGCCGGGGGACCTCGTGCTTGTTATAGGCATCAAGCTCCGCCTGCATGGCCGAGACCTCCGCGGGGGGTGCCATCCAGGCCGCCACGATCGCCTGCTGCTCGATCTGAACGGCCTGATCGAACTTGCCCTGCGACGCCTCCGCCAGGGCAAGTGCCCGCAGGTGAGGCGGCATCGGCTGGATGAGGGCGAGCTGCGAGGCAATTTCCAACGCTCGCGCAGGGTCGCGGGCCTTGGGGTCCTTTGCCGCCGCCAACAGTCGAGCCAGGGCATAGCGGAGCTGCAGATCATCCGGGTGCTCCACGCTCAGGTTGCTGAGCGCCTTCACGATCTCCGTCTCCGATTCCCCAGCCCTGCGCCGGGCCACCAGCTCCAACAGCCGGGCAGGTGGAATGTCCTTATCCACTGCGAGGGCGGCACCGTATCCCCTGGCGGCCTGGGCATAGCGCCCCGCGGCGAGATCCAGGTTCGCGAGGTAGAAATAGGCACCGGCCTGCTTGGGATCGAGCTCGAGGGTGCGCCGGTAGCTTGCCGCCGCCTCCCTGTTCCGCCCTTTCTCTTGAAATAGGACGCCTTGAAGGAAGTTGGCCAGGACCTCGTTCGGATCGGCCGTTAGGGCGGCCGTCAGCTCCTTTCCGGCCTCGTCCTTCTTCCCGATGAGATACAGGACGCGTGCATAGCTCACACGCGCGGCGACATTGTTGGGCGCTACCGCAAGTCCTTCGGCGAAGCGGGTGGCGGCAGTCTTATAGTCCCCCTGTCTGACGGCGTAAATGGCCTTTTCAAAGGCCGGGACTGAACGCTTGACGGCCCCCTGCAGCTGATCGAGAACGGGGTCCCTTGCGGAAGGCGTCCGTACCTCGAACTGCCCCAAGTGCTTCCGAGCGAGCCCGTCCTGGCCCAGCGCGCGGTATGCCTGTGCCAATGGGTAATGCACCCCGGTGGCGCCGGGGTCGGCGGCGAGGGCCTTTTGCAGTTGGGCGACCGCGTCCTTGTAGCGGTGCTCCAGGTTGTCGATCTGGCCCAGGTAATAATTCGCGGCGACCAGGAGCCCCGGCTCGTCGGCGATCTTCTCCAAGGCCTCGCGGGCCTTCGTGAGCTCGCCGCGGTCGAGCCGCACCTTTCCGAGGCGCAGATAGAGCGTCGGGTAGCTGGGATTGATCGCCTTTGCGGCCTGCAGATAGTCCAGCGCGCGATCGGTCCTTCCCGCCATCATCGCCACGTAGCCGGCATAGTAGGGCCAGCGGAAGTCCCGCGGCTGCAGGGTTTGGGCGTTGCGCAGGCAGGCATCGGCCTGGGCCTCCACCTGGGTAAGCACGAACAGGGCACCTAAGCGGCCGTATGCAGCCGCGAGCACTGCGAGATCGGCGCCCGAGGCGCGGAGAAGCTTGGCAACCTCGCGGCGCGCCTCACCGATCGCCTGCTGCATCAGGGGTTCGGCGCCGCTCACGTCGGCTTCCGGGATGGCGATCAGCCTTCCCCGCCATTGGGGCGGGAGCTCTGCCGGGGCATCCGCCCGCAGTGGCAAGGGGGCCGCAGCGAGCCAGAGTGCCAGCACCCAACGCCAGCTGAGTCCGGCCCTCATCGGGGACTTCCCGGCGCTTGCTCGATGACCAGGCTCGTGTCCACCGCCTTTGGCGCCAGGACTTGGGTGCTGCCGTCCGGCCAGATGATATGGAGGCTCTCGACGCGATCGAGCGGACCCAGACCGAAGGTCACCGGGAGCTCGATCTGGGACAGGTAGCCGCGGGAGGGCATGACCTCCCGGTAACGGGTGACGCCCCCGGCGGTGAGGGCGAGGCGGGCCCCGATGGCATCCGTGTTGGGTGGGCGTCCCTCGAGCTTCACCCGCAGCCAGTGATGCCCGGTCTTCTGGTCATTGCGCAATAGCGCGGGACGTCGGCCGTTCTGGGTGATGAGCACGTCCAGGTCGCCGTCTTCGTCGATGTCCGCGTAGGCGATGCCGCGGCCCACCAAGGGCTCGGAGAGGTCGCCCGTTTCGGTGACGAAGACGTAATGGCTGGCGCAGCTTGGCCCGCAGTTCCAGTAGAGCTGAGAGGGCTGGGCGTAGGTCTGGCTCTGCTGCACCTTGTGGATCTCGCTCTCCAGGTGGCCGTTGGCGAGCAGCAGATCGAGCCACCCGTCCAGGTCGTAATCGAGAAACAGGAGGCCGAAGGTCAGGGGAATCCGCGACGGCCCGAGCCCCTCCAGCACCCCCTCGTCCACAAAGGGGGGACGTGCGTTGGCGGTGACGTAGAGCGAGGCCATCTCGTTGGCAAAGTTACCGATCGCGATACCAAGGTCCTTGTCGTCCCGATAGTGGGCCGCGTCCACCCCCATGGAGGAGGTTGCCTTCCCGGTCCCGTCATAGGCGACACCCTCGAACACCCCGACCTCCCGGCACGACCCCGAGTCCCTTCCCCACCGGGCGGCTCGAGACGGGGTCGAATACCTGGATGCCGGCCTTGGCCGAGACATCCGAGAAACGTCCGTTGCCATCGTTGTGATAAAGGACGCTGTTGGTGCCGATGAAGTTGACGGGGGCCCCGTACGCTCGGCCGAGGCCAGTCAGGCGGAAATCGATGTCCAGGTCGATCTGGCGGGACCACTTGACGTAGTTGACCACGAAGAGGTCCAGGTGCCCGTCGTTGTCGTAGTCGAAGAAGGCGGCGCTGGAGCTCCAGGTATCCTTGTCTCCGCCAACGCCCGCCAGGTCCGTCACCTCCACGAAGTGCCCATGGTCGTTGTGGAAGAGGTGGTTGCCGTGCAGGCCCGTGACATAGAGGTCGTCCCAGCCGTCCCCGTCGTAGTCCCCCACGGCGACCCCCATGCCGTAGGCGGTGAATCCAAGCCCTGCCGCTTCGGTGACATCCGTGAAGCGGCCCTTGCAGTCATTGCGGTAGATGGCCTGCCGAGGCTGGGAGCGGCCTCCCTCATGCCCATCCCAGTAGCGGGAGTTGACCAGGACGAGGTCCTGGCAGCCGTCCTGATCGTAGTCGATGAAGGCGGCCCCGCTGCCGATGGTCTCGGGCATCAGCCGTTCCCCATAGGCGCCGTTCGTGTGGATGAAGCCGATGCCCGCCGCCTGCGTGATGTCCGTGAACTGGACGGCCGGCGGCCCGTTTCCCGCAGGCGGCGCAACGACGCGCGGGGCCTGAACCTGGGCGTCCACCTGCGGCGCGGGGCCTTGCGCCCCGCGGCGCGCCCAGAACATCAGTGCCCCGCCCAGGGCGAGCACCCCGACCAAGGCCAGCGAGTACCGAAAGGCGCGGCGGATGACGGCCTCGCCCTGGGTGAGCTGCGAGCTCTTGTCCTCCTTCATCTGACTGCCAAGGTCCTCCCCTGTGCCTCGGGTTTGACGGGTTCCGCCTGCAGCTCGGTGGGCCCGGTGAGGGAATAGATGGTGATCGCCTCCGCGGCGTGATTGGCGGGCGGATTGCGGCTTCGATGCACTGAGACGGCCCGCTCCATCGCGCCGTCGTCGTGGCGATACCGCTCGTGCAGCTGCCGCTCCCGCTCTGCAAGCGCTGTCTCCCCGAGATCGGCGCAGACCAAGCTCAGGTTGTAATGGGCGGCGGGGTTCTCCGGATCAACCGCCAGCGCCTGCTCGAGCCGCAGGCGGGCCTGCCTGAGGTAGCCGATCCGCGCCCTGCGGCGGGCGGGGCCGCGCTCCTGACGCGCCCGCTGGAACAGGGTGCGGCCGAGCGCGGTCAGCATGTTGTAATCGCTGCTGAAGTCGTACCCCCGCTCCCGGGCCTCCGTGAACCGGGTCTCGGCGAGTGCCTCCAGGTTCTCGATCGCGGCGTCCAGGTGGCCGAGGTCCCGGTCCACCAGCGCCGAGTACCAGGCCAGGGTCCAAGGCACGGCCGGAGGCTTGGCGTTCTTCGCCCGGCGAAGGGCGTCTGCCGCCTCGTCCAGCCGGCCTTCCCGGTCTAGGACCCGAGCCAGGTTCAGGGGGCCCTCTGGGCGACCCAGCGCCTCCACCTGCGCGAAGGCATCCTCCGCCTGACGCGATTCTCCGCCGCTGCCCTCCCGCAGCAGACCGATGCCGTAGTCATTCCAGCGCTCCCACGCCGGGATGTCCCGAGCTTGCGCGGCAACCTGCGCGTCATCGCCCACCGAAAGGGTGACGCTGTCCTCGGCCAGGGTGGTGATGGGCAGATCATTTCGGCGGAAGGCGGGACCTTCCACGTGGCGATAGAAGCCGGTGTTGAATTTGCGGTACTTGACGGCGGCGTCCACCCTGACGGGTCCCGAAATGTCCTGGGGGATCTCCAAGGTGTAATGGACGACGGCAGCGGCCCCGGGCGGGATCTGATGATTGTAGAGGGTGACGAAGATGTCCTGGGCATTGCGGCGGTCGATGCGGTTACCGTCCCGGTCCAGGAGGTAGGCGTTGAGGAAGTAGGCCCATGGATCGACGGCACCGTCATTCCGGAGTGCCCCGGAGCGTCCGATGATCCGATCCCCCGCGCGCACCGACAGATCGACCCAAAGCTCATTGGAGTCGGAGGTGCCTTGGGTCAGGTCGTGGCCCACACCCAAGGTGCGGACGACCACCTCCAGCAGGTAGCGCCCGCCCGGAGCGAGCCGGGGCAGCTGCGGCCGTAGGGGGGCGTAAAGCCCGCCATTGATCGTGCCGCCTTCCTTGAGACCGAAGATATCGACGCGCGCCGCGCGCTGCATGGTCGCCATGCGTGCCGCGTTCTCCTGAGCAGGCCGTCCGAGCATATAGGGGACCGCCGTATTGGCCGCGGCAAACGCGTGGTTGTGTACGCTCGGACGGCCGTCCCCGGCGAGATCCCGCGCAGCTGGATCCGCGGGCGACGGCGCGGGCGGCATGTGACAGTCTGCGCAGCCCCGCTTCGCCTTCGGCGGGTAGTAGAAGCTGTCGACCCGATGACCGGATACGCCGCTCACGAGGAAGCTGTCGTAATGGTCCTGGCCGCGGAGCCAACGGTAGTGGTTGAGCTCGGGGGGCAGGTGTACCTTGTGGCACACGGAGCAGAACTCGGCGCTGCGCTGGAACGGCTTCAACATGGTCTTCTTGTGGAAGGCGGGCTTCGCCTTGATCAGCTGGCGGCTCACGGCCTCGAGGAAGCCGTTCCGGGTGAAGGCGAACGGATACCGGGGGGGATCGGCGATGGTGTAGTCGCCATTGCCGAGGGGACCGTTGACCGCCGTGATGGCATGGCAGGCGAGACAGGTGATTCCCGCCTGGGAGGCGGGGTCCGCTGCGGCGTCATAGGCCGGGTCGTCGAAGCGGCCGGAAAACAGGGGAAGAGGGTCGTGGCAGCCGGCGCAGAACAGCGACGCCTTCACATTGCCATCCCGCGCCAAAAGCACCCTGCGCGTATCCTCGATGCTGAAGCGGTAGGCGGGATTGTTGAAGGAGCTCAAGCGGTGCATTCCTTGGGCGTGCTGCGCGGCGATATCCGCGTGACACTCCGCGCAGCCCGTCTCATCCATGAGGTCCTTCTCGGGTATCAGTGCGGCTCCCGACACCTTCGCGAGGGTCGGGAAGAAGCGGCCGGACGCAACGGTCGGCGTCGGCTTGTCGATGAGGTGGAGGGTGACAGCCGCCGCCGATAGGGCCACAGCCGCCGTCGCCCACCGGGCACCCTCGCTCCAGCGTAGCCTTGGTCCCGCGAGGCGGTGCAGGACAAAGAGCCAGGTCACCTCCAGGGGGGTGAGGACGTGCACCCAGTAGGCGACCGAACGCACCTGGGGATCGTTGACCTCGAAGAACCCGAAGCGGGTGAGCAGTATTCCCGAGGCGAAGAGCAGGATGCCGCTCAGATAGAGACCGAGCCCCGCGCGGACCGCGTAACGGTTCGGTCTTCTCCAGGCGCGGCGCAGATGGAGGGCGCCGAAGAGGAGGGCGGGCACCAGGAGCAGCAGCCCCAGGACCAGGTGCCCGAGGAACATCAGGAGATAGAAGTAGTTCTCCAGCGTCTCACCGGTCAGCCACTCCACCGCGCTGACGCTCGCCAGGTAGAGGGAGTTGACCGCCAGCAGGCCGAAGAGGACGAGAACAAACCACAGCAGCCGGCGCAGCCGGGGGCTCACAGCTGGCGGGAGGGATAGCCGTTGGGGACCGCCGGCGATGGACATACTCGACGCCATCCAAAACCTCGAATAGTGACACCAGAATCTTAGCGGATTTTTGGCCCATGGGGCCGGCCCCGAGCAACTTCCCGCTGCGGGCCTGGTGTGCGGCGGGCGGCCGAACGCAGTGTCCAACGCAGGCCCGCAGCCCTCGGCCCAATCCCTGCCCGTAAAAATGCGAAACCCCGTCCGAGGACGGGGTCTCGCAGGTCCGCCGGCGGACTGGATAGGGCTTGTGCCCGAATCAGTATGTGCCCAGAGGCCGGAAGACGGGCGCCGAGCTCCAGTCTTCTGAAGACCCGGAGCTGGAACCCGACTTGCGCGGGCCGGAGCCCATGGTCCAGTCCCGATACTTCTGGCTGGAGCTGCTGCCCCAGTCCCTCGGCGGCGGGGCCTGTTGCTGTGCCTCCAGCTGGTCGATGCGCCGTTTCAGCGCCTCGATCTGGGCGTCTCTGACGTTCGACGAGGAGGATGAGGACGACGAAGAGGAGGACTTCGGCTGGGGGGCTGCCGCAGGGGCACTGGGCGCCGCCGGGGCGGCGTACCTCCGTACACCTCCATAACGGCCGTACCCGCACCAAGTACCGCCATAGCCATAAGGGCCCCCACCCCAAGGGCCCCCGCCCCAAG
>JARRNE010000088.1:0-15036 GCA_037385305.1 Chromatiaceae bacterium
GAGGAGTCCCACGAGCTTGCCGCTGTCGTCGACCACAGGCAGGCTCTGCACTTGGTGCCGGTGCATCAGCAGCAGGGCCTCCTCCAGCCGGAGAGACGGCGAGCAGGTCACCGGATCTCGTGTCATCATGGTTTCGGCGGTCATCGGGAGAAGTCTCTCCAAGCAGCATCACAGTCCTTGGTCGCTTCTTCGGCAGCGGTTGTCCTGGCATCTAGAGATGGAAACGGGCGCATTGAATCAAGGAAGCTGGCCGATCCGTGAAAAAGGGCGCAGGATACACCAATTCAGGGGCGCGGAAGGTGGTGGACGAGGAGCTGTTCACCACCGGAGATACCGCAAGATGCAGGCACAGGCTTTGCCCTCGCGGCCCGTACCGGGCTGCTGTCGCTGCGAGATCGGCTGAGTCCCCCCGCGAGGGGACGCCACTAAGCCCGCCGCCGCACGAGCACAGGACACCGCTGCGGTCCGGCGAAACCACCGCGCGGCCCCTGCCTGATCAGTCTCGCTGCTCCAGGGACACGTAGGCGCGCTCCGTGTGTCCTACGTAAATCTGCCGGGGACGGGCGATCTTGTTTGCGAGGGTCTGATTCTGCTCCCACCAATGGGCGATCCATCCCGGCAGACGCCCAATCGCAAAGATGACGGTGAACATGTTGGTGGGGATGCCCATGGCCCGCAGGATGATGCCGCTGTAGTGGTGCTTCATCCCCTCGTCGAGGTTGGCTTGGGCGGTAAGCTCCGCCGAAAACTGTCGGGTTTTCTCGTCGCTGGGCAGCTCCCCGAAAATCAGAAGCCAGGCCACCTCCACGAAGGTCGGTCCGTTGGCGAGCTGCTCGATGGGAATGCCTCGATAGCGCAGGATGCCCCGCTCGCCGTCGATGAAGGTGATGGCGCTCTCGCAGCTTCCCGTGTTCCCGTAGCCGGGGTCCAGGGTGATGTGGCCGGTGCGCGCCCGAAGGTCACGGATATCGATGGCCCGCTCGCCTTCAGTACCCACCACAACCGGAAGCTCGTACTGGGTCCCGTCCAGGGTCAGGATCGCTTTGTCTGACATATGCTTGCTCCAAACAGGAGGGCTCCCCAAAGCTTATCCCGTATCGCCCCCCGGAAGAATCGGCGCCAGCGCCGTTCCGCATAAAGCCGTACTGATCTGAATTAATTCCGTTTTTTTGCCACCCGCGGTTGCCGGTTGGGCGCCCGCAACATACTTCTCCCGTTAGCGTGAGTAATCGGCGGCCGTGCGCCGATAGAAAATCACGGGTATTTCCCTATGCCATCAATGCATATACTGCCGGCGCGCTGCAACTCGCCGCGCGATCGCCCACGGCGAGCCAACCGGCTGAAAAGCCAAGAGGAATTGGCGATTATGCGTAGAAAGCTGTTTAACTTCTGGGTCGTGGCTATTTTTGCGCTGGCACCGCTGGCAAGCCTCGGAGCCCGCGGCGTCGGAGACACCCAGAATGGGGTCGCGTCCTACTACAGCGACCGGTTTGACGGCCGCAGGACGGCCAGCGGTGAGCGGTACGACAGGACCGCCTACACGGCCGCCCACAAGCGCCTGCCTCTCGGTACGGTGGTTCGAGTCACCAACACGAGAAACGGCAAGAGCGTCGACGTCACGATCAACGATCGCGGTCCCTACGTGAAGGGGCGAATCATCGATCTTTCCCGTCGCGCAGCTTGGGCCATCGGCATGGCCCAGCGCCACCTGACCAAAGTCGAGGTCGAGGTCTTGAGCCTCCCTGGTCGGGCCCATGACGGCTAGAACGGCCGCGGGTGGGTCAGACCGCCGGCCGACCACAGCAGCTCGAGGCCAAGGGGAAGGCCTTTCGCTTCGCGCTATGTCGCTGACGGGCGGTCCCGGAGACGGGGCCGGCCCTTACACCTTGTGTACGAGCCCCGGAGGCTGGACCCCGCGTGGGATCGGCTGCGATCCTAGCCTCCCCACCATCCGATAAGCGATAGCGATCGTTTTCTCGGCGCGAGTCCGCCGCCTTCCCCAAACCTCCTCGAGCCTCAACTTTTATAGATCCGGTCGACAATCCGGATGGGGCAGTGCCGTACGATCGCAGTGCGGCGCACGCCTGTACTGGCTGCGCATCCGACGAGCGGCGCGCCCATGAAGGCGTGGTCACCGCAAGCTCAGAAGCGGTGAAAGGGGGCCGGTCTTTTCCAGAGGAGCTGCCTGCGGCCGTTCGGTCTCAGCCCTGCCCCGTCTGCTGCGGCCGGGGTCTGTTATTCGCCCTAAGCGAGTGCCATTCAAACCAACTGGCGGACGATCTCTGAGCGCTCCAGGTCCGGGCCCGCTGGTGACTGACGGCTCGAAGCTGGTAGCTTTAAGAGGCTCAAACACCTCACGGGCAGGTTTATGCTAACCATGAACGCGCTGCGCGTCCCGCTTAGCCGAACGACCTGGATCCGATTCGTTGACATGCTGAAGGCCTTCGGTCATTCCCGCGTTGGCGGGAGGGCCAAGGGCCTGTTCGTTCTGCTGATCGTCTTCCTCTTTGGAATCAACGGGCTGAACGTGGTGAACAGCTACGTCGGCCGTGATTTCATGACCGCCATCGAGCATCGGCAGATGGGCGCGTTTCTCTCTTTCGCCCTGCTCTACCTCGGGGTTTTCACCGCTTCCACCGTGGTGGCGGTCTACTATCGTTACGCGGAAGAGCGGTTGGGGCTTGTATGGCGCAAGTGGCTGACGGAGCGGGTGATGGTCCGCTACCTGGACGATCGTACCTACTTAAGGCTCCACGAGGCGGGGGACCTTCCGAACCCCGACCAGCGCATCTCCGAGGACATCCGGGCGCTCACGGCGACGACCCTCTCGTTCGTGCTCATGATCCTGAATGCGAGCCTGACGGCGATCGCATTCTCCGCCGTCCTGTGGAGCATCAGCCCTCTCCTGTTCGTGGTTGGTGTCCTGTACGCGGTGTTCGGGTCGGTCATGACCATCCTGCTTGGCCGCCCGTTGGTCCAGCTCAACTACGACCAGTTGGACAAGGAGGCCAACTTTCGCGCCCGCTTGGTTCACACGCGGGAGAACGCGGAGTCCATTGCTTTGCTGCGGCGGGAGGGCCGGCTGAGGAGCCGGCTGTTGTGGCGTCTGGAGGAGCTGACCGACAACTTTCAACGCATCATCGAGGTAAATCGGAAGCTCGGGTTCTTCACCACCGGCTACAACTACATGATTCAAATCATCCCCGCGCTGGTGGTCGCGCCCCTCTTCATCCACGGCACTGCGGAGTTCGGGGTCATCACTCAGTCGGCCATGGCCTTCAGCCAGCTGCTTGGCGCCTTTTCGCTCATCGTTACCCAGTTCCAGTCGATCTCCAGCTATACGGCAGTGATTGCGCGGCTCAGCGCCCTCAGCGATGCGATGGAACGGGCCGAGACGCGCACCGAGCACATCGTCGCGCGCAACGACGGCGGCCAGGTCAAGTTCGAAGGGCTAACCCTGCGCTCGCCGCGAAGCGGCCGCACCCTGGTCAAAGACCTGCGGCTGTCGGTTCCGCGCGGAAGCTGTGCTCTGATCCTGGGGCCCAGCGAATCCGCCAAGGCGGCCATCTTCCGTGCCACCGCCGGCCTGTGGGACGACGGCGAGGGCGAGATTGTCCGCCCTGGTCATGACGACATCCTGTTTCTGCCGGCGCGGCCTTACCTCCCACCCGGCACCCTGCGGGAGGTACTCCTGCGCACCGGCTCGGAAGATCGCTATACCGATGAGCACATCCTGTCGACCCTGCACGCCCTGAAGCTGGATCCGGCATGGGCACGAGGGGGAGGACTGGACATCGAGCGCAGCTGGACGGACCTGTTGTCGCTGGCCGAGCAACAGCTGCTGGCCTTGTCCCGTGTGCTTCTGGCCAAACCCGGTTTTGTCTTCCTCGATCACCCGAGTCGCGCCCTAAGCGAGTGGCAGACCGACGAGCTCTTGCAGATGCTCCGCAGCAACGGGATCACCTATCTCACTTTGGGCGATGAGGACGACAACCCTGATTTCTATGACCTGGTGGTCGAGATTGCCGAGGACGGCTCCTGGAAGCTCGCCACCCCCGATGCCGCCGGTGCGACCGACGGGCATGTGCTCGTCGCGGCCGGCGGCTTCGGCTCCGCCCGCTGAGCGACCTCCCCCTGTCCTCGGGCGTCCTATTCATGGCAACCGGTATCCTTTTTCCCGAAGGTTTTCTCTGGGGGGCAGCGACCTCCGCTTACCAGATCGAGGGGTCTCCGCTCGCGGACGGGGCGGGGCCCAGCATCTGGCACCGCTTCTCCCGCAGTCCCGGCAAGGTGGCAAACGGCGACACCGGAGACGTCGCCTGCGACCACTACCGCCGTTGGGCGGACGACGTCGCCCTGATGGCGGCCCTGGGGCTCGGCGCCTATCGACTCAGCGTCGCTTGGGGACGCGTCATGCCGGAGGGGCGGGGGCCCGTTAACCCAAAGGGCCTGGCCTTCTACGAGCGTCTGGTCGATCGGCTGCTGAGCTGTGGCATCGTGCCCATGGTGACCCTCTACCACTGGGATCTGCCGGCGGCGCTTGACGATCGCGGAGGATGGTTGAATCGCGACAGCGCCGGTTGGTTCGCCGACTACGCGGTGGCCGTCTTCCGCACCCTCGCCGACCGGGTACGGCTCTGGGTGACGATCAACGAGCCCTGGGTTGTGGCGGTGGGCGGCTACCTGCAGGGTGACTACGCACCCGGTCACCGCAGCATCGCCGAGACCCCGCTGGTAGCCAACAACCTGCTGCGTGCCCACGCATCGGCGGTGGAGGGCTACCGGGCCTGGGGACGTCACCAGATCGGGATTGCAGTGAACCTCGAGCCCCAGCACGCCCTGTCCGACTCGCCGGCAGACACCGCCGCGGCGCAAAGGCGGGATGCCTTCGTAAACCGCTGGTTTCTCGATCCCTTGCTGCTCGGCCGCTATCCGCCGGAGCTGACGGCCGCTTTCGGAGACGCATGGCCTCGCTTTCCGGAGGAGGACCTGAAACGCATCCATGGGAAGCCGGACTTCCTCGGAGTGAATTACTACTCGCGCGCACTGGTACGTGAAGACCTCGCCGCCGTGCCGCTACGCGCATCTTCCGCCCGACTGGGCCAACGGGCCCAGACCGCCATGGGATGGGAGGTCTATCCCCGGGGTCTCCGCGAGATTCTGCTCTGGATCAAGGGACGCTACGGCAATCCTCCCGTCTACGTCACCGAGAACGGCGCCGCCTTCGACGACCCCATTCCCGTCCGGGGCGAGGTGCAAGACCCGCTGCGCGTGGACTACCTTCGCCGCCACCTGATGGCAGCGGCCAGCGCCCGCCGCGAGGGCGTTGACCTGCGCGGCTACTTCGCATGGTCCCTGCTGGACAACTTCGAGTGGGCGCACGGCTACGCCAAGCGCTTTGGACTGGTCCACGTGGATTTTCCAACCCAGCGCCGGAGGCCCAAGGCCAGCGCCCGCTATTACGCCGACGTGATCCGAAGCCGCGGCAGCACGCTGGCGGCCGAGGCCGACCAGGAGACGGACTTGGCATAACGCGTACGCTGCTGTCGACACGGACCGTCCGAACCGAGCCGCGATGGTTCGTGCGGTTGCGCCAGCTTACGGAGAAATGCTAGCTTCATGGCCGCGTTCACGCGTCCCTGAAATGGCGACCGTACAGGCAGCGCTCGGCGCGGACCTGACGCCGGGCTGCATGCGACAGCGTCAGCCCTAAGCACAGATGCAGCGAACGGAGCACTCTCAGCAGGGCGCAGGGTACCCGCCCGGAGATGCCCTGTCCCGGATGCCGAAAGACCAAACGGAGAGGTGCCGGAGTGGCCGAACGGGCTTGACTCGAAATCAAGTGAAGGCGCAAGTCTTCCGTGGGTTCGAATCCCACCCTCTCCGCCAAATCAAGAGGTTACTTCTAACGTCATTCGTGTTCATCGCGCCACTTTGCGCCAATATCGTGTGCGTACCGGTACCCAGATTGGTACCTGCCCTTTTGATGCGAAACCGCGCGAAACAAGGCGCAGAGACGAATTGCCGTCTCGCGGTGGTTGATGCCAACCCTTCGAGGGCACCCGACTTCGGGCCTTCTAAGGATCTACGTAGCTGTCCCTGGGGTCGCCCCGGGTTCGCCGACAGCTCGACGGCATTCTAAGCAAGCTGACCGATGTGACGACCGGTAGCGGCAACGCCGCCCTCAGCGCGCGGGACCTGGCGGTGGTCTGGCACCCCTGTACCCAGATGAAGGACCACGAGCAGGTGCCGATGATCCCCATTCGCCGGGGCGAAGGGGTGTGGCTGGAGGACCTCGACGGCAATCGCTACCTCGACGCCATCAGCTCCTGGTGGGTGAATCTCTTCGGGCATGCGAACCCCCGGATCAACGCGGCAATCCGGGATCAGGCGGAGCGCCTGGAGCACGTCATGCTCGCTGGCTTCACTCACGAGCCCGCGGTGCGCCTCGCCGAGCGCCTGGTGGCCTTGGCACCGCACGGGCTGGAGCGCGTCTTCTACGCGGACAACGGCTCCAGCGCCGTGGAGGTGGCCCTCAAGATGAGCTACCACTACTGGCGCAACTCGGGCCGACCGGACAAGTCCCGCTTTGTGACCCTCTCAAACAGCTACCATGGGGAGACCCTGGGCGCGCTCGCCGTGGGAGACGTCTCCCTCTACCGGGAGACCTACCGGCCGCTTCTCATGGAGGCGCTCACCGCCCCATCCCCTGACTGCTTCCAGCGGGAGCCGGGGGAGACGTGGGAGGAGCACTCGCGCCGACGTTTTGCCGAGATGGAGTCCGTGCTCGCGGAGCGCGGCGAGGTGATCAGCGCCGTGATCGTGGAGCCCCTGGTGCAGTGCGCCGGCAGCATGCGGATGTACCACCCGGTGTACCTCCGGCTGCTGCGGGAGGCGTGCGACCGCTATGGGGTGCACCTGATCGCGGACGAGATCGCGGTGGGCTTCGGCCGCACCGGGACCCTGTTCGCCTGCGAGCAGGCAGGCATCTCGCCCGACTTTCTGTGCCTCTCCAAGGGCCTGACCGGCGGCTATCTGCCCCTCTCCGCGGTCCTCACCACCGCCGCCGTCTACCAGACATTCTATGAAGACTACGAGAAGCTCACCGCTTTCCTGCACTCCCACAGTTACACGGGCAATCCCCTGGCGTGCCGTGCGGCCCTCGCCACCCTGGACATCTTCGAGGAGGACGGGGTGATCGCGGCCAATCGGGAGCTCGCCCGGGTGATGGGGGAGGCTGTCAGCCCTCTCGCCGAGGGCATCGACCAGGCCACCGGCGCCTGATGCGTCTGGCGAGAGTCTTCGTAGACGGGCACCTGCGGGAAGGGGATCGGCTGACCTTGCCCGCGTCCCCGTCACAACACCTCAGCTCCGTCCTGCGGGTCCGATCCCGACAACCTCTGCTGCTGTTCAACGGCGACGGCCGGGATTACAGCGCGGAGGTCCTCACGGTCAAACGTGAAGGGGTCGCGGTGGCGGTTGGGCCGTCCGGCGATCCTGAGCCGCCGCTGCCCCTGCGGGTGCATCTGGGGCTCGGCATGTCCAAGGGAGAGCGCATGGACTTCGCGCTCCAAAAGGCGGTGGAGCTCGGGGTCGCGCGGATCACCCCCCTCTTCACCGAACGCAGCGTAGTGAGGATCGAAGGGGGCCGTCTGCTGCGCCGCCGTGCGCATTGGGAGGGCGTGATTGTGGCGGCCTGCGAGCAGAGCGGCCGCCGGCGCCTGCCGGAGCTGGCCGTGGCCGCGTCGCTCGATGACTGGCTCGGCGAGCACCACATCTGCCCCGTCCTCTTGCATCATGAAGGCCGAACGCCCCTGGCCTTCATCCCCCCGCCGGACAGGGCGCTCACCCTACTGGTTGGCCCGGAAGGGGGGCTCGCGGACGTGGAACGGGGCCGTGCCCAGCAGGCCGGCTTCACGGCGGCCCGTCTGGGCCCGCGCGTCCTGCGGACGGAGACGGCACCGCTTGCCGCTTTGGCGGTGGCGCAAGCGTTATGGGGCGATCTGAAGGACTGAAGACCACGCGGATCGACAGGCGGCCGTCGTCAGTCCTCTCCGGCCTCGGGCGCCTCCGCTCCACCTCCAAGGACCTCTCGGACCGCCATCTCGATGGCGTCGATGTCAGGAATCCAGGCCGGACGATCCATATAGGTGAGCGCATGGAGAACGAATGGATTCGCCGCGGGCAGCTCTCCCGGCCCCATCGCCTCGCCACGGAACACCGTCAGCCGCGGCGGCCCCACCGCAAGGATCCCCAGGTAGGGCTGGTCCGAGCCCGGTGTGGGCGAGTAGCAGACGGCCATCCGCGCTCGGGGACCGCGCCTGACCTCATGGGGATCCTGCCCGCCCGCGCGAACCGACACCAGTGGGACCGCCTGGTCCCGCCAGGGGACCGTGCCCAGCAGCCAGAGGGGCGCCGCAGGGTGCGGCCTGGGCTCTTCGCAGTAGACCACCTCCGCGACAGTTGCGCTGGGCAGCAGCAGCTCGACGCCGCCGATGTCGAGGACGACTCCCCTGATGTCTGCACTCTTCGCCTGGAAGGCGGTCATCTCGAGCCCTCCGCCAGCACCGAGCTGATCTCATCCATGAGCTCCGCCTCTTGATATGGCTTCCCGAGATAACGGTCAACGCCGAGATCCAGGGCGTAATTGCGATGTTTGTCGCCGGTGCGGGACGTGATCATGATGATGGGGATCCGGTTGAACCGAGGCGAGCGGCGGACATGCCGCGTCAGCTCGTACCCGTCCATGCGCGGCATCTCGATATCGAGCAGCATCGCGTCAGGGATCCGCTCCTCCAGCAGAGTCAGGGCCTCGATGCCGTCCTGGGCCGTGATCACGTCCATGTCGTGTCGGCGCAGCAAGCGGGTGGTCACGCGCCGCACGGTCAAGGAATCGTCCACCACCATTACGCAGGCCTGCCGGTGCTCTTGCGGCCCGCCCGCCAAGCGAGGCGTCTGATACTCGTGCACTGCCCCTGAGCGGATCAAGGCGATCAAGTCCACGATCAGAGCGACACGGCCATCGGCGAGGATGGTCCCCCCGCTCAGCCAACGGATACTGCTGAGCTGCGGTCCCAGGGGCTTCACGACGATTCGTTCGCTGCCGATGAGCTGGTCCACGTGGAAGGCAAGGCGTTGGCCGCCGGCCCGCACCAGGACTACCGGCAGCCAGCGGCGCTCGCCCAGGTCCGGCACGCCCGGCAGCTGCAGCATGGAGCCGAGATAAAGGACGCGGAAATCGTGCCCGCCGTACGAGATGTCCTTACCCTTGCCCCGGTAGCAGGCTTCCAGCTCCGAGTGCTCGATGCGGGAAACCCCTTCGACGGTGGCGTGGGGAACAGCAAAGATCTCCTCGCCCATGGCCACCAGCAGGGACTCGATGATGGCAAGGGTCAGGGGCAGGCGAATCGTAAAGCTGGTGCCCCGCCCCCGGCGGGTATCCATGGCGAAGGAGCCGCTCATCTGTTTGATCTCGGAGCTGACCACGTCGAGCCCCACTCCGCGTCCCGCGATCTGCGTCACCTTCTCGGCGGTTGAGAAGCCGGGGGTGAGGATCAGCTCGGCGACCTCCTCGTCGCTAACGTCCGCCGCTCCCGACAGCAGGCCGCGCTCCAGGGCGCGCCGTCGGATGGCCTCCACGTTCAGACCGGCCCCGTCGTCGGCCACCGTGATGACCACATCGTTACCTTCCCGGCTCAGCATGAGGCTGACCACCCCGGTCGCCGGCTTCCCCGCCTGGACGCGCTCCGCAGGCAGCTCGATCCCGTGCGCCACCGCGTTGCGCAGGAGGTGCTCCAGGGGCGCAACCGCCCGCTCCTGGATGCTGCGGTCCAGCTCCACCTCCGGACCGAAGACCTCCAGCCTGGCCTCCCGCCCCGTTTGCGAGGCGGTCTGGCGGACCAGCCGGTGCAGACGCGGAACCACCTGCGCGAAGGGGACCATCCGCGTCCGGAGCAGGCCGTCCTGCAGATCGTCCGCGATCCGCGCCTGCTGCTGCAGGAGCGCATCGGAGTCGCGCTGAAGATCGCTGAGCAGGGTACGCAGGCTGATCAGGTCGTTCACGGTCTCCGCCAGGCTGCGGGATAGCTGCTGGAGCGTGGAGAAACGGTCGAGCTCCAGCGGATCGAACTCGGCGTGATCCGCGCCCTCCTGCGCCGTGTCGCGCTGGAAGCGATGGAGGATCTGGGCCTCCGTCTCGATCTCCAAATGACGCAGCTTCTCCCGCAGGCGGCCGACGGTCTGGTCAAGCTCACCAAGCCGAAATCCGAGGAGGCCGTTTTGCTGGGCGAGGCGGGATCTGTAGATGCTGATCTCCCCAGCGTCGTTCACCAGGCGGTTCAGCAGGTCCGCGCGCACGCGAATGAGGGGGCCTGCGCTCTCTGGAGCGGCCGCCCTTTCGGCCTTTCCCCCGGCAGGTTCGGAAGGCCGATCGCTCACCCCGGAAGGCTCTGCTGCGACCGCAGTCGGTGCGGGGGCCATGACCGCGACTGCAGGCTGGGTTGCCGCGGACTCGGGCAGGCCTCCCTCCCGCACTTGACCAAGCGCATCGATCAATTGGGTAGCCCGGCGCACCGGGACACCCTGCTCGACGGCATCCATCTGATCGGACAGGGCGTCCAGGGTGCGCTGCGCGAGCTCCAGGGTATCGTCGTCTACCCTTGCCCTGCCGTTGGTAATGGTCGTGAGCAGGGATTCGAATGCGTGACTCAAATCCCCAACCGCACCAAGACCGGACAGCCGCGCGCTGCCCTTGAGGGTATGCAAGAGCCGCTGGAGAGCATCGAGCGGCGCGGAGTCGGTCGGGGCGAGCTGCAGCGCGCGGAACTGGGCGTCGAGCTTGTCCAGGAGCTCCCGCGCGTCCTCCAGGAAGATAGCCACCATCTCCCGGTCCGCCGGAAGCGTCTCGAAGGCCGCGGCGTCCAGGGGCTCCGGCTCGGGTTCCGCCTGGGGCGGCGGGGAGGCGTAGGGTGCCTCGGGCGCCTCTGCCTCGGCGGCCTCTGCCTCGGGCGCTTCCGCCTCGGGCGCCTCTGCCTCAACGGCCTCTTCCTCGGGGGTCTCTGCCTCGGGGGTCTCTGCCTCGGCCGCGGGTTGCCCGGCCTCTTCGGGCTGTGAGGTCGACGGCTGTGAGGTCGACGGCTGTGCCGCACGGCTGACGAGGGACCGCGCAGCCGCCCCGATGTCTCTCAGGCTGCTGATCTCCGCGCCGGCTTGGGGCAGGCGGTCGAGCCTGGAGTCCAGCGCATCGAGGGCGCGGGAGAGCAGGTCCAACGAGACTGCGTCCACTGCGCGGCCGCTTTCCATGAGGCCACGAAAAACCTGCTCGACCGGGGCAGTCGCCTCCGCGATTGAGCGGATCCCCGTCATCCGGGCGCTGCCCGCAAGGGTATGCAGTGACCGCACGACGGACTCGTGCGGCGGGCCGACCACGGGCTCGTTGCCACACGCGGCGACATACTCGTGGAGCGCGGCCACGTGCTGCCGCGCTTCTGTTCGAAAGATGTCCAGGAGCTCGCCGTCCGTATGGGCCAGGATCTCCACCTCCGAGTCCTCAGGAGCGGGCTCGGCTGCCACCTTCGGCTTCGGGGCGGGTAGGGGCCACGGAATGATCTCCGCAGCGGCGGTCTTCCCTGGCTTTGGAGCGACGGCCGGCGCCGGCTCGTGCCCTCCTTGAGCAGAACCTGCAGCCAAAGCGGTCGCCCGACGGATGAGGCCTCCTACCTCAAACGCTGTAGCTTCGGTCTCGGCTGCGATCAATTCCGGCACCACACCCACCGCCTCGTCCATGTAGCCCAGCAATGCCGGGGAGACCTGAACGGAGTGATCGATGACCCGGTTCAGCAGCGCCTCCACGGCGGCGGCAAACTCCCCCACCCGCAGGGCGCCCACCCATCGACCACTGCCCTTGAGGGTGTGGAAGGATCGGCGCAAAACCGTCAGTGCCGCGGCGTCGCCGGGGTCTTGCCGCCACCGGGCGTACTGCTCACGCACCGTCTTCTGCTCACCCTCCGCCTCCTCCAGGAAGATCTCCAGGAGCTCCGGATCGATCGCCGGCGCCATGTCTGGGGAAGGCCCCTCCGCGCCCTGATCCCCTCCGGCGCCGACGGGCTCCGCGGACGCCTGTCCCGACGTGACCTCACTCGGGGGTTCCGCTGACGGGATCATCTCCGCCAGCTGGTCAAGGGCCTGCCGCGCCTCTCGAAGAAGCTCCGGTCGACGCGGCCCGCCAGTGGCGAGCCCCTCCAGATAGAGCTCGACCGCCGAGACGGCCTCCGCGAGTCTTTCCAGCTCTACCGGCACCGGTACGTGGCCACCCGCGAGATATCCCTGCTTCAGCTGCCTGACAATCCCCGCAAGCACATCGGCGGCTTCGGCTTGGTTGACTATCCGCAGGGCGCCGGCCACCCGGTACAGGAGGTCCGGCACGTCCCTGATGGGACGCAGATCTTCCGGGACGTCGGCCAAGATGGAAATCGCTTCTTTCGCCTTCCCCATCTCGACCAGGGCCTCGCTGAGGGTGGCGGTGAGAACGGCATCCATCTCGGCGGGAGCCTGGCCATCCTCACGGGCACCCCAGCCGAGCTCGGTCATGGTGATTTCGACCCCCAGGAGGTCAGCGGCGACCGCCATCAGCTGCGCATCTTCCGCAGGCGCGGTCCCCCGTCCCATGGCGCCGAGCTTCTCTGCCGACCCGCGCAGCCGCTCCACCAGGTCAGACGCACCCGTCACTGCGAGCGTAGTGGCGAGCCGGGCCACCCTGGGCTCCAGCTGGAGCAGAGGCTCGGTGCTGTCCCTTGGGCCCCGGGCAAAGAGCTCGAGCAGCTCTTTGACGGGCATCAGCTCCTTGTGGACCTCCGCGCTCAGGGCGGCCAGGGCGTCAGGCCCCAGAGCGGGGGCAGGCGGGGGCGTATGCGCCTTGGCGAGCACCTCCTCCGGCGGGCGTCGGTTGCTCGCGCGTACGTCTGTTGCCTGGTAAGACGAGGTGTCGCTGACCGAGATGTGCGCAAGGAGATCCTGAAGGAGCGCCCTGGCCTCCTCGTCAGGGGAGGATTGTGTCTCCTCCGCGAAAGGTTTGATGACGCGATCGAGGCGGCCGATGAGCGCCTTATTGGGGACGTCAGCGGGTACGCCGCCCTCGAGCATCCCCTCAACCAGCTCCTCGGCGGCCAGGAACAGCTCATGATAAATGCCGTCCTGGATGTAATTGTGCAGCTGGTGGAACAAACGCCCCAGGCTGACAAGACCCTGCTTGGGGCTCTCGCCCCGGAACCATTGCAGCAGGTAGCGGTGAAAGTGGGGTCGAATCTTCCTCGCGACCCGCACCAAAGCCCAGCGGGTCGCCGGAGAAGCCCCCGGCGTATCCGACAACACCGTCGTCGGCACCAGCAGCTCCGCTTCCGACAAGGGCGGTATCCCCCGGGACTCGCGCAAGTCGTTGATGGACGGAAGCAGGGCCAGCGGGTTGTCGGAGAGGCCGGCCTGCAGCCTGCCAAGATAGTCCGGGAGCTGGATCAGTGCGAGGGTGAGCGCCTCCGCCGCCTCGGGGGGACTCAGCAGCGATTCGGTGGCCAGCGCCTCGCAGAGGTGTTGCATCTCTTCAACCAGGCGCATCGGGCCGGGGAGCTGGAGTGCGCTTAAGACCCCGCGCACCTCATTGAGGGCGGCAATCGCGTCGGTGAGGTCGGCACTGCCCGGACCACTCTCGATCACCGCCTCGATCCAGGTGCGCACACGCTGGAGACTCGCGACGATCTCGTTCTTGACCCACTTCAGGCCACCGACGGCATTTGAATCGGACATGAGCTCCACCAACCTAGGCTCTGATTTCCGTGGCGGCGTTATGGCAGGCGGAAGCCGGCAACCGAGCGCTGCAGCTGCACCGCCAGGTCTGCGAGCGCATCCACCGATGCCGCGGTCCGCCGCGTGCTTTCGGCATTCTTGACGGTGATCTCCCGCACGGCGCTCACCGTCGAGTTGATATTGCCGGCCCCTCGGGACTGATTCTGGGCAGAGTCGGCGATGCGTCGGGTAAGCTCCGCGATATAGTTGGACACATTCTCGATCTCGCGCAGGGCGTCACCGGCGTTCTCCGCGAGATGCCTCCATGGAGCTGACGGCCTCGTTGGTGTCCGCCTGAATGGTGCGGACCAGGGCCTCGATCTGCTTGGTGGCGTTGCGTGACCGCTCCGCCAGCCGCTGCACCTCGTCCGCCACCACCGCGAAGCCGCGTCCGGCCTCGCCCGCCATGGCTGCCTGCATGGCCGCGTTGAGGGCCAGGATGTTCGTCTGGTCCGCGATATCGTCGATGAGCTCCACGATCTCGCCGATCTCCTGGGAGCTTTCTCCGAGCCGCTTGATGCGCTTGGACGTCTCCTGAATCTGCTCGCGGATGGCATCCATCCCCAGGATGGTGTCCCGCACGGTTTGCGCTCCCCGGCCGGCAACCTCGACGGAGCGGGACGCAACCTCTGCAGACTCGTTGGCGTTCGTCGCTACCTCGTTGATCGACTGCGTGAGCGAATGGATCGCATCCGTGGCGCGGGAGATCTGCCCCGTCTGCACCTCGCTGGCCTCCGCCAGCTGCGTGGCCGTCTTCCGGGTCTCCTGAGCCGAGCCCGTAACCTGCTTGGCAGTCTCGTTGATGGTCGTCACCAGTCCGCGCAGGGCATCCACCGCATAGTTGATCGAGTCGGCGATCGCCCCCGTGATGTCCTCCGTCACCGTCGCCGGGACGGTGAGGTCGCCATCGGCAAGGTAGCCCATCTCGTCGAGGAGCCGCAGGATGGCCTGCTGGTTGATCTCGTTCTGTGTCTTGGAGTCGGCTTCGCGTCGGCGGGCGTCCACCAACAGGTGCAAACCGAACGCGATCAGGAGCACCAGGGTCAGCATCCCGAATAGGACCACCGCCCAAGGCCCCAGGGTGAAGGGGCCGACCTGCGGACGGGGTGGGGACTCCCGGTACTGCACGCTGAGAGTGGCAAGAGCTGCCTCCAGCCCCTCCGCAGCCGGCCCGATCTGATCGGCGGCCTGCAACGCGGG
>JARRNE010000089.1:0-15793 GCA_037385305.1 Chromatiaceae bacterium
CAGCTACGACTCTCAGCGGCGGGTCGGCGGGAGGGTATTACAAGCACTCTTTGGTTTGGGCGGACCCTTCCAGCGAGCCCACTGGGCGGCTAACAGTGGAAGAGTGCAAAAGGAAATGATCGACTGCCTCCACGGTGCGCCGGTCTTCCCGGTCTTGGTCGTTGCGATAGATCGCCTCGCGCCTATCCCCGTGCAAGGTTAACTGACAGAGACCGCCCGCGAGCTCAATTCGAAGAGGTCTGGCCGTGTCGCAAAGAACAGACCATCGATGCCGCTTTTCAAGACCCGGCTGCTACGCTCAGGGATAGTGCGGCTGGCCCCGCCCCTCTCGCACTCCGCCTGATCGTATCCACGAGTTAGCCAAGCGCTGCCCGCCGCGAGGACTCGGACCCCCGCTTCGCAGGCTCGGTGCGCTTGTGCTCATGGACAACGCGGTGCGCTGCCATCTCAACCAGCGCAGGGATACCCGCGGCGCCGTGGAGCGCTTGAACTAGCCGCTCCAGCTCGCGGCATACCTCTGAGTCCGGATGCTGACGTTCCATGAAATCGAGCAGATCGAATTGCAGGTCTCGCAGTACGCTGTCCGTACGCCCCATCATTTGGATGGCTTCGACGTACCAATCGGGAACTTGCCGTGTATGCATGCCGGCATCCCCCCTCCCAGCGCTTCGCCTCCCGCGCACGGCTGCGGGATACAAGGGCGGCGCCACACTAATAGAATATTAGTATATTCTTGCGTTGACGTATAAGGGAGAAGGGGACGGATTTATTTTAGTTCTATATTTCAGTGCCATGCTTGCGGACATGGGCACAAAGGTTTATTTCAGCGCGGTACCATGCCGAGAATCGCGCGCGTCGTTCAGCGTGGACACAACCGGCAGGCGGTGTTCGCGGAGGCGGGTGACTATCGGTATTACCTCGGTACCCTCGAAACCTTCAAGCAGGTCTACGACGCCAAGGTCCACGGCTTCTGCTTTGAGGAATCATGTTTTGACCCTCCAGCCCGGCGACGCGGTTGCTGACGTTGGACAGCTGTTCTGTCAAATCTTGTACCATCTTGCTTGTCTTCTCGCCCCCATTCGGCGTCGCGCCGCCGCTCACATAGCCCGGCGATGCTATGGCGACGCTCCCTAAAGGGGAACGAAAATCCGGCTCAATGTGGTACGAAATTTTCCGGGAATCGCCTTAGCGTACCGCCCACACGTGAAAATGGCGCCCCCGCTTCTGGCCGACGCCGATTCCGCCCTGCTCCAGATAGAGCGCCCACGCCCAGTCGGGCTCGAACAGGCTGGTGGATGAAGACCAATAGCTCTCGCAGACGCCAGAAAAATCGGCGCCTGGCGGGAGCGCGGGGGCGGACCGGCTGCAGTCGACCAGGCTCTCCAGCTCGTTGACATTCGGCAAGCGCCAAGACCCTTCCAGAGCCGCGACGGCCTCCAATGCGTCCGCCCAGCTCACCGCCCCGCGGCAGATGTCGGCATCTCGATGCCAGACGAGCCCAGTGAGCCGGTCCAATACACCGGTGCTCGTCGTCTCCAGGCGTGGTGTGGGCCACGGACAACCCTGACGCAGCTCGCCGTCCTGACCGCTGCCGCCGCACGCGATCTCTCGTCCCTCCTCATCGTAGCAGCGCTCCTGCCCCGTAACGGGCAAATCGGCTCTCCCGCACACCGGCCACACCAGGAACGACTGACCCTTGCCCCCGAAGAACATGCGTCCACCGTCGAGGTTCACCCACCAGGCGTACGCGGGGAGACCGGCCAGGGTCGTTGACGTCCAGAACCAACCGGCAAACAGGTCTGTGAAGGGATGCCCCTCGGGCAGCGCGGGCCGCCGGGTCTGATAGCTGACAAGGCTGCGCAGCTCCCGACGGTTGGGCAGCCGCCAATCGCTCCGGCCGAGCCAGCCCTGGGCATTCAGGCCCCGGATGGCGCTCAGGGCCTCCGGCCACGTCAGCGGAAACTCCAGCGGCGTCGCGCAGCGGCTCCAGGTGAGGCCGGTCAGGGCGTCAAGGACCGTATCGCCCCGCGGCACCAAACGGGGCTGCGGCCAGGGGGTTCCGGCGCGGAATGCGCCGTCCTGCCCCGTTCCTGCGCAGGGAATCTCGCGCCCGAGCAGGTCGTGACAACTCGTCTGTCCGGTCCAAAGCAGACAACTCATCGATTATTGTTGTCCGCCCGCGATCCTCGGTCCCCCCGCTGTGCGGAACCCGCCCCGTCAACTCAAGTGCCCGACTGAAGACGGCAGGAAAAAGCCCGCCCCCGGACTCGCGCCCGGGTCAGAGGCCAACGAGGGGCCGAATAGAGAGCGCGCGCGGCCCGTTCCGCCGGGGATCACGGCTCGGGACGCGTGACCACGCCCGCCGGTTTCCATCCGCCGAATACGACCCGTTGGAGACCGTTCGCGGAAACCTTGACAGTTCGATCGAACTGCTGGCCGAATCCGTCGACCGCAACCTTGTAAGTGCCTGGATCGAGCTTGGTCAAGAACCAGGGCCCGATGGAAACCGCATTCATCACCGTCCTGCCCCGCGGATCCGTGATATGGACCTTCACATGACCCAGGTATGCGCCATCCGTGCGGGCAAACTCCAGCTTGAGGTTGTACTTGTTCTGAATCGTGCTGGCGATGTTTTCCCGATCCTCATCGCCAACTCCACCGGTGAAGTAGGGGGTGCCTTCGTACCAGCCCTTGGCCTGCCCCGCCAGCTCGCCCTGCTCCTGAATGACCGGCGGCTGGTGGGACGTCGGCGGCGCCGACTGCGGGCTCGTTTGTGCCCGCGCCCCCCAGGGCGTCAGCGGCAGGGCCAGAATCAGAGTTGCAAAGAGGCGCTTGTTGATGTCCATAGCTCTCCCTCCGTGGGTTGTGTCCACTGTGCGTTAAGCACATACCGTACCACTTGGGAGAGGCGCGCTGGGATCTCGCGCCATCGTCGAGCGCTCCCGCCGGTGCGTGCTTGGGAGCCGACGGGTCGAGCGAGGGGACCCAGGCTCAGAAACCAGCATGCGACGGCAATACAACCAGCACGCGGTGGATTTGAGCCGCCCCCCCACAACTTGCAGACCGACGAGCGCCGCAACCCCGAGTAAAGCAGCACGCGCTATGTGGTTGAAGTCCTCCGGGAAAAGGGGACGGCTTTATTTTAGTGCTACAACGGCGGCAGGAGTCGGCGAGTAAGCCCCGGTACTCCGCTTCCCGACACTGCACGTGTCGCTGCCGGCGACCGCTGTTGCATCCTCAGCCGACGACGGTTCCACGTTCTGATTCAGCCGGAACAGATTGTCGGGGTCCTACCGGCGCTTAAGCTCGGCCAGGCGCTCCTAGCTGGCGCCGTAGTTCGCCCTGGCGCGCTTGTCATCATCCCCCGCCCCGAAGTTGGTGTACCCGCCCTCGTAGCCCGAATGCGGATGGACGGCCCCGTAGGCTTCCCCCTCGCCTCCGGTGTCATGGAAGGGGCCTGTTGGTGTGTCGTCAAGGACCGCATGGAGCGTTCCGGTATGCGTTGGATCCTGTCCGGCGCCCGCGCCATGCTCGACATGCGTTGTCTCTGCCTGAGCGGCCTCCGGGAGGAGTTCACCGCGTTTCGCATCCAGCGCGAGTCCCGGCGCCTATACTCAGGATATGCCGCCAACGACCGGGATTTCAGCATGCCACTCGTCGCGTAGCGGGTGCGGACGACGGGTTGCACCCCGTACGGAGGAGGCAGTCGAGCCCTACCGAGGCGAGGAAAGGCGCCAAACCCGGTCGCAACCCGGGGCAACACTATCCTTGAAGCCGTTGGATGACAGGCTCGGCGAAGAGGCGATGCTGCATGCGGCGATCTGCACCGCTTTCGGCGCAAAGAGGGGGTCCCCGACCCGCGACTGCCTGGGTCAGGGATGAAGCGAGCAATGGTTTACCAGCTCACACGCTGGTCGAAGTCGTACTCCGGTTCCGGATGGATCGGATCGATCTCGACTGTTTGGTCGAACATCTCCCACTGTGACGGTCCGCGGCAAGGAGAGATCGGCAGCGCTGCGCTCGGCTCGCCGATGTGGTTGCACCATGCGCCGGCTATTGCACGACGGGCAGGCCACGCGTGTCTTGCACGAGAAGGCGATCAGGAGGTCCTCACCGCAGTCCTTGCAGTGCGCTCGCTCTTCCATAGAGTACAGCCTACCCCAGGGGTGGCTCATTCGGTGAGCCCCCGTCGACCAGTTCGGGTACGTTTGTAACGGTGCCTCAGCCCGCCACATCACGCCGCGCAACACCTCTCTGCCTCTGTCAAGTCGTCCTCTCGACTGCCGGCCGCGGCGGTGTCAATGTTTCATACCACCATTCCGCTCCGTGACACCCGCAACTGATGATTGGATCGCCTCGGCGCCGCCCATCATCGCGCCCTGGGTTCTGTCGCTCAAGAAGCCCCTTGCGGACGTCGTATCCGGGAACGGGTCCGACCACGGCCTCGTTCCAGAGCCTTTCGCCGGATGGAATCATCTCCTCAGGAGAGCCGCGGCGAGCGGGAGGACGACGGCGCCGGTCAGAAAGTCCGACTATGCTCCCGGCGGCGCTCCTTGAAGGCGAACGAAAATCCGGCGCAGTCCGGGATAAGATTTTCCGGCAGTCGCCTTGGCGCAGCAGAGCTTCGGGGAACAATCGCGACACTGGCGTCTCTTAGTGTACGAGTCGCGCAGCCAAGTCAGGGAGAAGGCGAATGAAACGAAGCAACGCGCGTCATGGATCTGTACGCGGCCCCTGTTCCACGGGCTCACGCGCTGAGTCCGGCGCCTGCGATGCTTAGGCGGTCTGTCACAGCCGCTCCGGACCGGTGTGTTGTCATCGAAGGTCTTGATTCCTCGAGTAAGATGCAGATCGTCGACCTCGCCAAGCGGCGATTGCAGCGCGTCGTCCGGACCTCCCAGCTGGCCGGATTTGCAGACCGGGCCGATATCGACCACGACTTACTGGAATTGGACAGCGAGCCTGAGTGCTCTTGGCTACGAGCACAATTTGTCGCAACCGATCATCCGGCTATGGGACGATACCCGCCATCTTGGCAGCTGAGTGCAACGGGCACGAATCTGCAAGCAGACGCATTGGCCGGACGATCACGCACTGTTCCGTGCGCCGAACGACGGCCACGACAATGCCTGCTATCTTGACTGGCCGGCGGAGCTGATTCATCGCGAGCCGGCACATTGGATTCGGGGGTCCCGCTTCGCGCAGTTTCTGCTGTACCAACAGGGGGCCAGGCTGAGGGAATACGCCCGCGACAAGGGCATCCGCCTCAGGGAAAACACCAAGGGCCAGGAGGCAAGAGCCCCCATGGCCAGGAGAGCATCATGACGCCAAAGATCGTTGCACTCGTGAAGCGCGAAGCATGGAAAAGTCTCGCAGCCCACTACAAGGAAGTCCGCGATGTGCATCTTCGTAAATTGTTTGGGGAGGACCCCCTGCGCGGCGAGCGACTGACGGCCGAGGCGGCGGGACTCTTCCTCGATTATTCGAAGAACCGCGTCACCGACGAAACGCTGAAGCTGCTCGTGGAGCTGGCTCGCGAATCCGGTCTGCGGGAACGGATCGACGCCATGTTCCGCGGTGAGAAGATCAACATCACGGAGAACCGGGCCGTCCTCCACGTGGCTCTCCGCGCACCCGAAGGGGCTTCCATCCTTGTCGATGGGAAGAACGTGGTTCCCGAGGTGCATGCCGTGCTCGACCGGATGGCGGACTTTGCCAACCGTGTGCGCAGCGGTGCCTGGAAAGGGCACACGGGTAAGCGGATTGCAAACGTGATCAACATCGGCATCGGCGGCTCCGACCTCGGGCCGGTGATGGCCTACGAGGCATTGAAGCATTACAGCGCGCGGGACATGACGTTCCGGTTCGTCTCCAACGTCGACGGCACCGACTTCGCAGAAGCTGTCCGAGACCTGGACCCATCGGAGACCCTCTTCATCGCCTCTTCGAAGACCTTCACGACGCTGGAGACGATGACCAATGCCCATACGGCTCGGGACTGGTTGGTGGCAGGTTTGGGGGGCGACGAAAAGGCGGTTGCCAAGCACTTCGTTGCGGTTTCGACAAATGCGACAGAAGTGGCCAAGTTCGGCATCGACACGGCCAATATGTTCGGGTTCTGGGACTGGGTCGGCGGGCGCTACTCGATGGATTCGGCCATTGGCCTTTCGACCATGATTGCGATCGGCCCGAACAATTTTCGTACCATGTTGGAAGGCTTCCACCAGATGGACGACCATTTCCGGACTGCGCCTTTTGATCGCAATCTGCCGGTCATCATGGGGCTGCTGTCCCTGTGGTACGACAATTTCTTCGGTGCAGAAACGGTGGCAGTGCTGCCCTACGAGCAGTATCTAAAACGGTTTCCCGCCTACCTCCAGCAGCTCACGATGGAGAGTAACGGCAAGCAGGTTACGCTCGACGGAGCCCGGGTCTCTTACACGACGGGCCCCATCTATTTTGGTGAGCCTGGCACCAACGGCCAGCACTCCTTCTACCAGCTGATCCACCAGGGAACGCGGCTCATCCCTTGTGATTTCATCGTCTTCGGTCGGCCGCTTCACCCGCTTGGCCGGCACCATGACATGCTGCTGGCGAACGTGCTCGCTCAAGCCGAGGCGCTGGCCTTCGGCAAGACGCCGGAGCAAGTCGAGGCGGAGGGCACGGCGGATTGGCTGGTGCCTCACCGTGTCTTCGAGGGCAACCGCCCGTCGAATACGATTCTGCTTGAACGGCTCACCCCGGAGACCCTGGGAAAACTTGTCGCGCTCTATGAGCACAGCGTCTTCACTCAGGGCACCATCTGGAACATCGATTCCTTCGATCAATGGGGTGTCGAGCTGGGCAAGCAACTGGCGCAGCGAATTATCCCCGAGCTCGAGAGTCGGGAAGAACCGGCTCTTGCACACGACAGCTCAACCAACAACCTGATCCGCCGGTACCGAACGTTGAAGGAGGCGTCATGACAACTCACGTTTTGAACGAAGAACAACTGCAGAAAATGAAGGCCTATCCCGGATTCATCGCGGCGCTGGACCAGAGTGGCGGCAGCACGCCTCACGCGCTGGCCCTTTACGGAATCAAGGACCACTCCTGGGCCGACGACGATGAGATGTTCGATCTCGTGCATGAGATGCGGACTCGCATCATCACCAGCCCCGGGTTCAGCGGCGAGCGGATTATCGCGGCCATCCTCTTCGAAGACACCATGGACAGGGAGATCGAGGGACGGCCTACCGCCGATTACCTCGGATGCGAACCCGGCCAGCATTCAGGATATCGTGAATCAGCAATTCGAGCTCGCCGAGCAGATCGTCGCCGCGGGCCTGGTGCCGATTGTCGAGCCTGAAGTCGATATTCACTGCCCGGCGAAGGCCGAGGCCGAAGCCTTGCTCAAAACGGCGATCCTCGAAAAGCTCAACGGGCTTGCGGCAGGCCAACAGGTGATGCTCAAGCTCACCCTGCCAGAGGAGGACAACCTGTACGCGGACTGCGTCCATCATCCCCGCGTCGTGAGGGTGGTCGCGCTGTCGGGTGGGTACACGCAGCAAGAAGCGGACAATCGCTTGCGCAGGAATCACAGTGTGGTGGCGAGCTTCTCGCGGGCACTGGTCGAGGGGCTGTCTGTCGACCAAACCGATGCTGAGTTCGACGCGACGCTGGATGCCTCCATTCAGCGTATCTATGAAGCGTCCAGTACCTAAACGACCCCGCGTGGCCCTGAGGCTGCTCCGACATTTGTGCCATGCGGGACGCATGCGGGGCCCGCTGGCTCGATGGCCTTGCAAGGCGCTGATTTCTCTCGATAAGCTCCGCTAGGCCTTCTGCTTCGTCGCTGCCGCCTGGTCATCCGATTTAACCCAAGGCTAAGGCGCTCAAGGCGTCAGTGCGGTTGCCCGCTAGGGGGTGACGACCGGACGGGGACGGCGACGCCGTAAGCGTACCGACTCTTCGGCGCCCAGAGTGAGAGAGCGCGTCCTTACGATGAAAGTCGCGCGTAGCGCGCTCCCTTCCGGACGAGCTTTGCCCCCGCGACGATGCCGACGACCGTCGCAAAGCTCGTCCGGAGGCGAAGCGCAAGGGTACCGCCGTGGACTTGGGCGGTAAGTGCACCCAAGGCGCCGCCGATCGACGCGATGACTCCCGCCTGCGGCTCCCCTCCCCCGAGTCCGATGACCGGCTGTCATCAGGATTGTGGCCACGATCCCCCTTATCTTTACGCTGGCAGGCCACCAGTTATTGCTCAGCCGTTCAGGCCTCAAACAACTCTAGTAACCGAAGGAACCAACGATGAGCAACCATTCGCAGCCGAGACCTCTGACGACCAGACAGCTAGGACATACGGGCCTCGAGATCAGCCGCATCGGCTTCGGTGCCTGGGCGATCGGCGGAGGCGGGTGGCAGTTCGGCTGGGGGCCTCAGCAGGAGGGGGAGTCGATCGCTGCGATCCACCGCGCGCTCGAGCTCGGCGTCAACTGGATCGATACTGCTGCGGCGTACGGGTTCGGGCGCTCGGAAGAGGTCGTGGGCCGCGCCCTGAGGGGCTTGACGGAGAGGGAGCGTCCGTACATCTTCACCAAGTGCTCACTGCTGGACGACGGGACGGGCCGTGTCGTCAATAATCTGAAGCGCGATTCGATCCTGCGTGAGGCGGAAGCGAGCCTGGAGCGGCTTGGGGTCGAGGCGATCGATCTCTACCAGATCCACTGGCCGATTCCCGCCGCCGACATCGAGGAGGGTTGGTCGGCGCTCGTCGAGCTGAAGCAGCAAGGGCTCGTGCGCCACATCGGCGTCTCGAACTTCAGCGTCGAGCAGCTGCGCGGCATCCAGGCGATCGCAGCCGTCGAGACCCTGCAGCCCCCTTACTCCCTGATCGCGCGCGAGGCTGAGGAGGCGATCCTGCCGTTCGCCCAGCGCGCGGGAATCGGAGTGATCGTTTACTCGCCCATGGGCTCGGGCCTGCTGACGGGCAAGATGAGCCGTGAGCGGATCGCGCACCTGCCCGCGGACGACTGGCGCCGGCAGGCCGCCAGCTTCCAAGAGCCCCAGCTCGGGCGGCACCTGGCACTGGTCGAGCGGCTGAAGGCCGTCGCCGAGCCGCGCGGTGCGAGTCCGGGTGCGATCGCGGTCGCATGGACCTTGCGCAATCCGGCCGTCGATGGGGCCATCGTCGGCTTCCGACGCCCGGACCAGGTCGATCCGATTCTCGTGGCGGCAGGTATCCAGCTCACGGACGCGGAGGTCCAACAGATCGAAAACAGGCGCTGAACGAGGGAACACGAAGCAGCTTCCGAGTCGCGGGATTGGCCGGGAATTTGGTGGCACGCATCGGCTGTACCTGTCCCGGTGCCCCACGTTTGGGCCCTTGCAGCTGGGCTGGGGGTCGGAGGAGGTCCGGCGGCGCGTGGACGCCGCGCTTGCGGAGTTTTCCATCGAGGGGCTTAGGCACCGGGCGCCACGCCGGAGGCGTGGATGAGGGCGGGGCGCAATAGCCCGCCCGACGGTCGGGCGCAGCGGTGCGGAGATTCCGAGACCGTTTCCGGGTGGCCCGGGGACTTCTGCCGGCGTGTGCTGGTAGAAGCTGCTGCAAAAGGCGACACCCTCTAGTGTGGTGCGACAGCTCCGGCGGCACCGCTTTGCCTGCCGTCCCCCAGCTCCCGCACCAGCTGATCTACAGCAGGGTTGTCCGGGACCAGCGCCTGCAGCGCGCGGGCATAGGCGAGCGCTTCCTTCTCGTGCCCGCCCTCCCGGCTGTAGCTGACCAAGGCGAACAGGGTGTCCACGTCCCCGGGGTGCGCCCGGTGGGTGGCCGCCAGCACCCGAATCGCCTGCTCCGGCTTGCCGGCGGACTGCAGCGCGACGGCGTACACGTAGCTGTAGCGGGCGTTGTCCGGCGCCAGCTCAGCGGCCTTCGCGAGGGCCTTCAGGGCCTCGTCAAGTCGTTTCTGACGCACGAGGGACAGGCCGAGGGCGTGCTCGAGGTCGGCGCTCTTCGGATCGAGGGCAAGCCCGCTTCGCAGGAAACCTTCGGCCTCGCGCTCGCGCTCGAGTCCACTCAGAAGCTGGGCCATGTTCACGTAGGCGGGGACGAAGCGGGGCTGCAGCTTCACCGCCTTGCGGTAGGCGAGCTCCGCCTCCTGATAGCGGCCCAGGTCCGCGTAGAGCACCCCCAGGTTGAGCTCCGCCTCCGGGCGCTCCGCGTTGAACTCCTGCACCGCGATGTATTCCCGGATGTCCTGCGCCAGCTTATCCCGAACCTTTTGCGGCATCCGGTCGGCTGGAAAGGCAGCCAGCAGCCGCGCGGCCTCGATGCGCACCGCCTCGAGGTCGTCCCATAGCAGGGAGACGGCGAGCAGCCGCTGGGCCGGCCCGACGGACTCCAGGGCTTCCAGCGCACCGAGCCGCTCCAGCGGCTCCTCGGAGCCGAGGCCCTGCCGGACCTGAGCCAGCATGGCCGCGTCGGGATAGGCCCCGAGCTCCTGCAGGGCGGTGGCCCGGGCGATGGCGGGCTGCCCGGGGTCCCCTGCGATTGCCCGCAGCAGCTCGGCAGCCCCGGGCAGCCGGGCGCGGGCGGCACGGAAGGCGGGGCCATAGCGCTGCAGACCCTCGGGCACCTTCCCGTACCAGGCCTTGACCTGCGCGGCGGCCCACTGGGGGCCCTTGTCCGCATGGCACTTGTTGCAGGCATTGGGGGTGCCCAGGGTGACCGACTCATCCGGCCTGGGGATGCGGAAGCTGTGATCGTGCCGGGCGTCCACGACCATGTAGCTGGTGGGCGGCATGTGGCACTCCACGCAGCTTGCCCCGGCCTACATCTTGCTCTGCAGGAGCGAGCCCCAGACGTAGACCTCGTCCTCGATCTGGCCGTCCGGATAGTAGAGTCCTGCGGTCAGCAGGGCCGGCCGGAAGCCGTCCAGCAGAGGCTCACCTGCAAACACCTGGTCGGTCATCTGGCTCCGCCGGCTGTGGCAGCGGGCACAGACCTGGATCTCCCGGGTCGTCGTCCGGGGGCGCGAGCGCTTCGCCTTGCCGGTCGCCGGGTCGATGGTCCAGGCCACCCCTACCCGTTCATCGAGGCGGACCGTCAGCCCCATGTCTGCCATGGCCGATGACTCGCCCCCGGCCTTCGCCTTGGCCCATTCGACATGCCGGGATCCCGGGCCGTGGCAAGCCTCGCAGGAGACGTCGATCTCCGACCAGGTGGTGTGGTAGCTGTTGCTGCGCGGATCGTAGCCCTTTCGCAGATTGGTGGAGTGGCAGTCCGCGCACATGTAGTTCCAGTTCAGGTTCGGCCCGGTCCAGTGCAGCACGTCGTCATGGCGCACGGGATCGGCCGGGTGCAGATGAAGCCAGCGCTGTCCGCCCTGCGCCTTGGGACGGCTGTCCCAGCCGATGTCCAGTGCCTGCAGGCGCCCCCCGGGAAAGGCGATCAGGTATTGCTGCAGGGGGTAGACGCCGAAGGTGTAGGCGACGGGATAGTCATGGAGCTTACCGTCCGGGCCGTCGGTGCGGACCATGAGCTTGCCGTCCTTGCGGTAGAAGCGGGAGACGACGCCGAACTGCTCGAAGGTCGCGTCGTTGAAGTCGCCGAGCACGGAGCTTTCGCTCGCCTCCTGCATCGCCAGATCGTGCTGGGATCCCTTCCAGCGGGCGGCCTGCTCCGCGTGGCAGGGCGCGCACTGGGCACGTCCCACGTACTGCGGGAGCGCGTCGGCCGCTCCAGCCAGGCAGGGCCACAGGCAGGTAGCGGACAAGAGAACCGGAATGATTGGTCGCATCATGGCAAGGGGATGTGTCGTAAAGGGTGCTCGGCCACACCTCGGCCCGCTGATTGGGGAACCTATGGTACAGGCTGCGACCGACCAATGGGCATGGGTTGTTTCCAACTGTGTTTCGTCACGAGCCCCAAAGATTCTTCCGCCTCGCCACCGCCACTACCCCGGCGCAGCGACTGGGTGCGCGCTTCGCTCGCTTCCCCAGCCATGTCAGCCCTCCCCGCATGGGTGTACCGGTCGGCCTGCGCATTGTCCTTTTCGAGGTTTGCTCAGCGTTCACTCACGTTATGGCCTGCACACTCGCCAAGTCGCCTAACCTGAGCCTCTACACCGGAGGCTCCAGCCACTTCGTTACCTCCATGGCGGTAACAACACCCTTGTACCCTGGATACATCGCAGATGCTTTAAGACCGAAGCCGGAGAGGCGTCGAAGCAGCGTTCCGCCTCCAGTAGCAGGCGCCGTAAACTTTATCAGTATTGGATCGTCACCGATGTACATGTCCGCGTAGGACGCCAGCACGCCCCCTTGATTCACTTTGGCGCTCTTATCCAATTAACGGCGCACGAGTCCAGTCCAAAATCCGTGTCGGGAGGCCATTGTGCTGTGCCAGAGCAGCAAGCTCGTGTATCTCCCTTGGTGGCCATAGTGCGTTACATAAGATGGCTTTGGCAATCAGCTCTGAGAACTTCACTCCTTCCGAGAACCTATGTGCTAGGCCTGGTATGGTCAAGCCCTGCTGTCAGCTATTGATGTGAAGAGGTCCAATGCGCCCCATTCGAGTAGGCGTCGTCCTTGGTTCGACTTAGCAATGGCCTTGCCTTGCGGGAAAGGAGCGTCTTTGCGGAGTGCCGCAGATATCAGCGGCTTGCAAGCGTTGCCCTGACCCGACCCCGCGATCAATCTTCACCGTTTCCATCTGTGCGACAGAGCGGGCAGCATAAGAGCGCCCCAGTAGTGCGCTATGCTTCCGAGGGGGCCTTCTTTGGGGCAGGCAGCGTGGTCCTGAGAGGATGCTTGCCCCGGAATGAAGGGGCCTCGAAGGATTCGGTTGGGTTGGGAAACTGCACCTGCCGGATTTGGAACATGGGAGAGAAGAGATGACGATCAGGAGATCCCTGCTTCCCCTGTTAGGCGCGTTGGTCTTGTTCGGCTGTGTCGCGAAGGCGGGTCAGGTGAGTCCCGCACCACGGGTCACGGACCCCAGACAGGCGGCCCACGTGACTGTGTATAGGGACAGCTCCCTGGTGGGTGCCCTCGCCACCATGTCCTTCTTCGTCGACGGCAAGGAGTTCTATGGGCTGCGCCGTGGCGAACGGTACAGCTTCGAACTGGACCCGGGCTGGCATAATCTGGCCTATCGGATCGGCGTGAACGACTGCGCTCAGAGCTTCGAGTTCAGAGCGCGCCAGCAGTACAAGTTTCGCCTGCTGCCCACCTGCGGTATCGAACGGACCGAACCCTGATCACCCAGCCCAGCAGCTGGTGCTCGCGAGAAACAGAAGCCCCTGATGACGGGCTAGGTCGGACGCCCCCTAACGATCTGAATTCACGACTCGGCTTCCGAGCGCAAAGCGGACCCCCCACTGGGGCAGCGAAGGTTCGGTTATAGCCGGGCGTCCCCGTCGAAGGCTTCGCGGCGGGGAACGGCAGCGAGAAGCAGGAGCCGACCCGAAGCGGACGCCAGAATGACCATGCGTTGAGTCTACAGCCGCACCCGGTCGAAGCGTCTGTGCTTCTGCCGGTTAGTGGCATGACCCGCTCTCAATTTGAACACCATAAGGCCAGTCAGAACGAGTAACAGACCAGAGCCATAGCCGACAAAATTGCCGCCGCTATAGACCGCGATCATCCCACCAACCGCATAGACAAAAGGAAGTGCTTTGTACAACCAATCAGGCAACCACATACCGCGTTACTCCGCAACACTGACCGCGCCGATCAGAGTTTAGACCGGGCATAAAGCGTACCAGCGTCGCCGGCGCAGATCATGGGGCCCACAATAAAGCTTACTAAACAAAAGGATATGGCGCCTTGGCGCAGCAGACTCAGTGGCGCGTCATTGGGTTACGGGCCTCCAGGGTCGCCGTCGCCAAAGAAGTGTAAAAAATCCTGACACTTGGAGAGTGTCAGAGAATCTTGCGCTTGCCTAGGCAGCGAAACCTTGCACGACCGCCGGTATCGACCCAAATCTGCCGCCTGAGCTCGTCGGCGTCGGCGCCAGCTTGGGAGCGGACACCGGGCATTACTGGAGATGCGGGGTTGTCGAAGTGGTTGCTGCACCAGACGTTGCGCTGCAATACTACAATGCGAGAACAGACTCCGCGGTACACACCCAAACCCTGCACGGAGCAAGACCCCGAGCCGAGCATCTCGCCGGCACCATCAGCGGCGAGTAGGCCGCTGCGGGCAAACCAGCGCAACACCCGGCGGCGGACCTGCTCGCCGATCTCGGCGATACCCTTCGCCGACAGTGCCAGCGCCTCTCGGAATTGCATCTGTCCCTCATCAAGGAACTCGAACAGGCCGTCGATGATACAGCAGCGGTAATGGACGTGGCGGTTTAGGGAGGAGCCGAAGCAGTGCATGAAGCGCACCGCGCCAAGGCGCGCGTGCACCGGGGCGCCGCCGCTGGCCTGACAGAGACGGCCCGATGAACCGTGGTAAATTCCTTAGCGCTCCTCGGTTGACTACTTCTTGTTGAGCGCCAGGCAGTGGTTGAACTTGTAGTATCCGACAAGTTCCCACTTCAACGAGGAATTCGGGTGGTGTTTCAGCGTATGCCACTGGGTGCCGAGTCCATGATAGGTTCCGGACGAATGGGTCACGGTTACTGACCGTCCACTGCCGGCAAACGGGTTCGGCCACACGGCATCGATCATCGCGACGTGCCGGGTTCCGGACCCGCCCTCGCGCGAGAGGATGTCTCCTGAACGCACATCTTCAAGGTCGCCTCGCTTCTTCAGCTTGGTATCGAGGTAGTTGATATCGTCGTTGGGACCAATGCCCAGCTCAGGGTAGAACGTCTTCAGATAGGAACCGGTGAATCCGTTACAGTCCATACCAAGATACCACTTCGCATAGTCCGCCAGCGACATCCTGTAGTTCCAGTGCACCGCTGAGAGACGCATCTGAGCGTAGAGCAGATAATAGTCAATGATGCGGAGCGCATTGCGGAAATCGTCTGGTGTGCCTAAGCGTTCAAACCATCCTTATCATCCCAGTAATGATGGTCGGCACCGTGCGCGCCGTCCTTGTAGCGTTCTTTCTTTGCCAGGAAGCAGCGCAGGTCCCACAACACGGCCCTGTTAAACTTCTTGTTCCAAGGCGATCCAGAAAGATAATTTTGTACAGATACTCGCTGCGTCCCGGACACCCCATGCACAGTGATGGGCATGTAACGTTTCGAGAATGAATAAGGTCGCTCAGCCATGATAAAAGACCCGAAAGAAATGGGTTTATCTGCTCAATCGACAAAGGGATCAAACAGCGATGTGCCAGGTATTCCGCTTATTGGCGGAAAGTACAGGACGGACAGAAATTCAGGCCACCCTGCGAGTCCAAGGCGGCCCGATGACGCGAGGTTAGCCAGGGCTGGAGAGTCGGTCAAGACGCGACCGGGGGCGCTTGAGGATATCTCGGAGGTGTAAAGAACGAGCTGCGGCGAACTTTGGGAAAAGATTTCGAGGCGCGGCGCGCAGGGGGCGGGGAGGTGCGAGATCAGGGGCGGCGGCGCGATCTGTCGCTGAAAGCGGCGGTTACCAGGCGATGCGCTGGTCAAATTCGAAGCCGGGGTCCGGTTGGGCGATGAGGTCCCAGTCCGGCATCGGTTCGGGATCATCATCCCAGGCGGGTGGTCCGCGGGCAGGTGCGATCGGCGGTGGCGTGGTGGGCCCGCCGATATGGGCGAGCATCCGCTACACCGGGGCGGCCTCGGTCACGAAGACGACGATCGCACCTGCCCGCGGACCACCCGCCTGGGATGATGATCCCGAACCGATGCCGGACTGGGACCTCATCG
>JARRNE010000090.1:0-7222 GCA_037385305.1 Chromatiaceae bacterium
CTTTCCGGCCTTCTCCGAGTTCTACGGCATGGAGGAGTCCATCGAGCATCTGGTGTCTTACCTGAAGCACGCAGCGCAAGGTCTCGAGGAGAAGAAGCAGATCCTTTATCTGCTGGGTCCGGTGGGCGGCGGCAAATCCTCCCTTGCCGAGCAGCTTAAGGAGCTGATGCAGGAGGTCCCCTTTTATGCCATCGAAGGGTCGCCGGTCTTCGAGTCACCGCTTGGGCTCTTCTCCCCGGAGGAAGACGGTCCGATCCTGGAGGAGGACTACGGGATTCCCGCGCGCTTTCTGCGGACCGTCATGTCCCCTTGGGCGGTGAAGCGCCTGCAGGAGTTCAACGGCGACATCACCAGGTTCCGGGTGCTGAAGCTCTATCCGTCTATTCTGGAGCAGGTGGCGATCGCCAAGACGGAGCCCGGTGACGAGAACAACCAGGATATCTCTTCCCTGGTGGGCAAGGTGGATATCCGCCAGCTGGAGCGTTTCGCTCAGCACGATGCGGATGCTTACAGCTATTCCGGCGCCCTGTGCCGGGCCAACCAGGGTATGATGGAGTTCGTCGAGATGTTCAAGGCACCGATCAAGGTGCTGCATCCCCTCCTGACCGCCACCCAGGAGGGAAATTACAACGGCACCGAGGGCCTGTCGGCGCTGCCGTACCAGGGGATCATCCTGGCCCACTCCAACGAGTCGGAGTGGCAGTCCTTCCGCAACAACAAGAACAACGAGGCTTTCCTGGACCGGGTCTTCATCGTGAAGGTGCCTTACTGCCTGCGGGTGTCCGAGGAGGTGCAGATCTACGAGAAGCTGCTGCGCAACAGCTCCCTGGCGGAGGCCCCCTGCGCACCGGGGACCCTGCAGATGATGGCCCAGTTCTCCGTCCTCACTCGGCTCAAGGAGCCGGAGAACTCCAACGTTTTCTCCAAGATGCGGGTGTACGACGGGGAAAACCTCAAGGACACGGATCCGAAGGCGAAGTCGGTCCAGGAGTATCGGAACTATGCAGGTGTCGACGAGGGGATGACGGGAATCTCCACCCGTTTTGCCTTTAAGATCCTGTCCCAGGTCTTCAACTTCGATCATGCCGAGGTGGCCGCGAACCCCGTCCATCTGTTGTACGTCGTGGAGCGGCAGATCGCCCGGGAGCAGCTGCCACCGGAGGTGCACGAGCGCTACCTGAGCTATCTCAAGCAGTACCTGGCACCCCGCTATGCGGAGTTCATTGGCAAGGAGCTCCAGACGGCCTACCTGGAGTCCTACTCCGAGTACGGGCAGAACATCTTCGACCGCTACGTGACCTATGCGGACTACTGGATCCAGGACCAGGAGTATCGTGATCCGGATACCGGCGAGATGATGAACCGGGCGGCCCTGAACGACGAGCTCGAGAAGATCGAGAAGCCTGCCGGTATCTCCAATCCGAAGGACTTTCGAAACGAGATCGTCAACTTCGTGCTGCGGGCACGGGCGAACAACGCCGGTGCCAATCCGAGATGGACCAGCTACGAGAAGCTGCGGGTGGTGATCGAGAAGAAGATGTTCTCGAACACGGAGGACCTGCTGCCCGTCATCTCCTTCAACGCGAAGTCCTCCGCTGAGGAGCAGAAGAAGCACGACCAGTTCGTCGATCGCATGGTCGACAAAGGGTATACGGCCAAGCAGGTGCGGCTGCTTTCCGAGTGGTACCTGCGGGTGCGTAAATCGCAGTAGGGCGGGCTCGGGCTGGGCGGCGGTGGCCGGGGCCGGCGGGCCGTAACCTTGTTGCGGCGGTCTTTAGCTCGCCGGCCTTGGCCCCCATAGGTAGGTATATGTCCCACTTAATCGACCGACGCCTGAATGGCAAGAACAAGAGCACGGTGAACCGGCAGCGGTTCATTCGCCGCTACAAGACCCAGCTCAAACGGGCCGTTGCAGACGCCGTGAATCGGCGGAGCATCACGGACCTCGAGAGCGGCGAGAGGGTGGGGATCCCGTCTCGGGACATCTCGGAGCCTGTGTTCCGCCACGGCCCAGGCGGTACCCGGGACATGGTCCATCCCGGCAACAAGGACTTCCTGCCCGGCGACCGCATCCCCCGGCCCGAGGAAGGGTCCGGGAGCGGCGGAGGCCGCGGTCGGGCCGGGAGCTCGGGCTCCGGGGAGGATGACTTCATCTTCGAGCTGTCCCGGGAGGAGTTCATGGACCTCCTCTTCGACGACCTCGAGCTGCCGAATCTGGTGCGCAACCAGCTGATGGGCACCACGGAGTTCAAACAAGTGCGGGCGGGCTACACCACGGATGGTGCCCCGGCGAACATCAACGTGGTCCGCTCGCTCAAGGGAGCCATCGCCCGCCGGACCGCGCTGGGCGCGCCACACAGGATCCGGCTGCGGGAGGCCGAGCGGGAGCTGGAGGAGCTGCTCGCCGCCGAGGTCGACGAGGAAGACGAGCGCGTCGTCGCCCTGCGGGAAGAGATCGATCGCTTGAAGACGCGGCTTGCGGCGCTGCCCTTCATCGACACCTTCGATCTGCGCTATCAGGCATTCGCCAAGCAGCCGGAGCCCACGAGCAAGGCGGTGATGCTCTGCATCATGGACGTCTCTGGCTCCATGGACCAGGTCCGCAAGAATCTGGCGAAGCGCTTCTTCATCCTCCTGTACCTGTTCCTGCAGCGAAACTACGACAAGATCGACGTGGTCTTCATCCGCCACCACACGATCGCCCAAGAGGTGGACGAGCAGGAGTTCTTCTACTCCCGGGAGACCGGGGGGACCGTTGTCTCCAGCTCGTTGAGCCTGGCCTACGACATCCTGCGGGAACGCTACGACAGCAGCGTCTGGAACATTTACGCGGCCCAGGCATCCGACGGGGACAACTGGGATTCGGATTCCACCGTGTGCCGCGAGATCCTGATCACGCGGCTGCTGCCCCTCATGCGCTACTACGCCTACGTGGAGATTACGCCTCGTCAGCACCAAAGCCTCTGGTATGCCTACCAGGACGTGAAGGCCGTCCATCCGCATTTCGCGATGCAGGAAATCGAAGGGCCGGAGGATATCTACCCCGTGTTCCGCGAGCTGTTCAAGAGACGCGAGGCATGACCCAACGCATCATCTCCGACTCGTCCGAGTGGACCTTCCCCCTCCTGGAGCGCTTCGACCGGGAGATCGGGCGCATAGCCCATGAGGTCTACGGGCTCGACACCTATGCCAATCAGATCGAGGTGATCAGCTCGGAGCAGATGATCGACGCTTACTCCTCCGTGGGGCTGCCGATCAATTATCAGCACTGGTCCTTCGGCAAGCAGTTCGTCGCGACGGAGCAGACCTACCGCCGCGGGCAGATGGGTTTGGCCTACGAGATCGTGATCAACTCCGATCCCTGCATCGCCTATCTCATGGAGGAGAATACGCTGCCCATGCAGGCGTTGGTCATCGCCCACGCCTCTTACGGACACAACAGCTTCTTCAAGGGGAACTATCTCTTTCGAACCTGGACCAGCGCCGACGCCATCATCGACTACCTGGTGTTTGCCCGGAAGTACATCGCCCACTGCGAGGAGCGTTACGGTGAGGAGGAGGTGGAGCTGCTGCTAGACTCCTGCCATGCCCTCATGAACCACGGGGTGGACCGGTATAAGCGGCCGTCACCCCTCACGCTGGCGGAGGAGCAGCGGCGTCAGGACGAGCGGGAGGCCTATCTCCAGGCCCAGCTGAACGACATCTGGCGAACCCTGCCCATCCACGCGGTGGGCGCCGAGGCCCGGCACGAAGAGCGCTGGCCGGAGGAGCCCCAGGAAAACATCCTCTACTTCATCGAGAAGAATGCACCCTTGCTGGAGCCTTGGCAGCGCGAGGTCGTGCGCATCGTCCGCAAGATCGGCCAGTACTTCTACCCGCAGCGCCAGACCCAAGTGATGAACGAAGGCTGGGCCACCTTCTGGCATTACACCCTGCTGAATCACTTGTACGAGGAGGGCTTTGTCTCGGACGGTTTCATGATGGAGTTCGTACAGTCCCACACGAACGTCGTCATGCAGCCGCCCTTCGATGTCCCCTACTACGGAGGTATCAACCCCTACGCCCTCGGGTTTGCCATGATGCGGGATATCCGCCGCATCTGCGAGGAGCCTACCGACGAAGATCGGTACTGGTTTCCGGACATCGCCGGCCAGGATTGGCTCAAGGTACTGGATTTCGCCATGCGCAACTTCAAGGACGAGAGCTTCATCGCCCAGTTCCTCTCCCCTCGCCTGATGCGCGAGTTTCACCTGTTCTCGGTGCGCGACGACGACCGGGAGGACAGTCTGGAGGTTACTGCGATCCATGAGGAGTCGGGCTACCGCGCGCTTCGGGAGGCCCTCGCGGATCAGTACAATCTCGGCAGCCGCGAGCCGAACATCCAGATCTTCAATGTGGACCGGCGCGGCGACCGTTCCCTGACCCTGCGCCATTTCCGCTACAACCGCCGGCCGCTGGCGGATTCTTCCGACGAGATGCTCAGGCACTTGCGGCGCCTGTGGGGCTTCGACGTGCGGCTGGAATCGGTCAACGAGCAGGGCCGCGTTCAGCTGGTGGGGGAGTGCTGATCCACGCGCGACTTCCATCACGGTGACGGTGGTGGCGTCAGTGACAGTCCGGAGACGGAAGCGGTCAGCGCCTGCTGGATCTCCTCCGTTGGGCACTGGGACCACCAGCTGCGGTCCCGCGACCTGGGCGATTTCCGGATCTACCCCCTCTGTGGAGGCGGTGAAATCGTCTCCGTCCGGAGCAAGGTAGACGAGGGATGGTGCGGGCTGGCCACAGTCCAGACGAATAAAACCGATTAACACCCGGAGCAACGCCCTCTCTAAGGAGAAATCTCGGCTCATGGGGCCAACCGTGTGAAGGGTAGTCCCGATTCCTTTTGCCAACTAGGCAACGCCGTCTCCTGACCAGATGCGTCTCAACCTGCTCCACACGTTTCGCCTCATGAGCCGAAATCTCGAGTCTGTCCATGGGGCCACAAATAATCGCTCCAGCGGTGCCTCTGAGGCGGTGCACCCAGGCACCGAAGATCCGCGAGCCTGCCGGCAACGGCCCCTGTACCCACAGTCAACCCGTCCACGGGCTTGACCTGCCGGCATTCTCGACTACATTATTAGCACTCGTGATGAGCGAGTGCTGCCACCATCGATTTCACAGCTCATCGAGATCCACAGGGAGACAGATGCGAAATGAATATCCGTCCGTTGCATGATCGTGTCATTGTTCGCCGTATGGAGGAGGAGCGCACCTCTGCCGGCGGTATCGTGATTCCCGATACGGCCGCCGAGAAGCCCATCCAGGGGGAGGTGCTTGCTGTCGGCAAGGGGAAGATCCTGGAGAACGGAGAGGTTCGACCGCTGGAGGTCAAGGTCGGGGACCGGGTCCTCTTCGGCAAGTATTCAGGCACGGAGGTGAAGGTGAGCGGAGAAGAGCTGCTCGTCCTCCGCGAGGAAGACATCATGGGCGTGGTCGAGTGATCGTCCGACAAGGCCTGCGTATCGTCGACAATCGTCTAACGACTCCATTGAGGTGAGACTGCAATGACTGCGAAGGAAATCCATTTTGGCGAGCACGCCAGGACGCGCATTCTGCGCGGCGTGAACATCCTGGCCAACGCGGTGAAGGTGACGCTGGGCCCGAAGGGCCGCAACGTGGTGCTGGAGAAGAGCTTCGGTGCGCCGACGGTGACCAAGGACGGGGTCTCGGTGGCCAAGGAGATCGAGCTCAAGGACAAGTTCGAGAACATGGGCGCGCAGATGGTCAAGGAGGTCGCCTCCAAGACCAGCGACGTGGCCGGTGACGGCACCACCACCGCCACCGTCCTGGCCCAGGCCATGGTGCGCGAGGGCTTGAAGGCGGTGGCCGCGGGCATGAACCCGATGGACCTCAAGCGCGGCATCGACAAGGCGGTAGGCGCGGCGGTGGAGGAGCTCAAGGTGCTCTCCAAGCCCTGCTCCACCAACAAAGAGATCGCGCAGGTGGGCACCATCTCCGCCAACGCGGAGGAATCCATCGGGCAGATCATCGCCGAGGCGATGGAGAAGGTGGGCAAGGAAGGGGTGATCACGGTCGAGGAAGGCAAGAGCCTGCACAACGAGCTCGACGTGGTGGAGGGCATGCAGTTCGACCGCGGCTACCTCTCGCCCTACTTCATCAACAACCAGCAGAGCCAGAAGGCGGAGCTGGAAGAGCCCTTCATCCTGCTGCACGAGAAGAAGATCAGCAACGTGCGTGACCTCCTGCCGGTGCTCGAGGCGGTGGCCAAGGCGGGCAAGCCGCTGCTGATCGTGGCCGAAGACGTGGAGGGCGAGGCGCTGGCCACCCTGGTGGTCAACAGCCTGCGGGGCATCATCAAGGTGTGCGCGGTGAAGGCCCCGGGCTTTGGCGACCGGCGCAAGGCCATGCTGCAGGACATCGCCATTCTCACCGGCGGCACCGTCATCTCCGAAGAGGTGGGTCTGTCGCTGGAGAAGGCCACCCTCAACGAGCTGGGGGCGGCCAAGAAGATCCAGATCAGCAAGGAAGAGACCACCATCATCGACGGGGCGGGCTTGGTGGACGACATCAAGGGCCGCTGCGAGCAGATCCGCGGGCAGATCGAGGAGACCACCTCCGACTACGACCGGGAGAAGCTGCAGGAGCGCCTGGCGAAGCTCGCCGGGGGTGTGGCCGTGGTCAAGGTGGGAGCGGCCACCGAGGTGGAGATGAAGGAGAAGAAGGCGCGGGTGGAAGACGCCCTGCACGCCACCCGTGCGGCGGTGGAAGAGGGCGTCGTGCCCGGCGGTGGTGTGGCGCTGGTGCGCTCGCTGAGCGCCATGAAGGGCCTGAGCGGAGCCAACCACGACCAGGATGTGGGCATCGGGATTGCGCGTCGGGCGATGGAAGATCCGCTGCGCCAGATCGTCTCCAACGCCGGAGAGGAGTCCTCGGTGGTGCTGCAGAAGGTGGCGGAGAACAGCGGCAACTACGGCTACAACGCCACCACGGGCGAGTACGGCGACCTGGTGGAGATGGGCATCCTGGACCCGACCAAGGTGGTCCGCACAGCGCTGCAGAACGCCGCCTCGATTGCGGGGCTGATGATCACCACCGAGGCCATGGTGGCCGAGGAGCCCAAGGAGGAGAAGGCCCCCGCCATGCCAGGCGGCGGGATGGGTGACATGGACTACTGATCCGGTTTTTCGGATTCGGCCCGACAACGCCCCGCGCCTGCGGG
>JARRNE010000091.1:0-7969 GCA_037385305.1 Chromatiaceae bacterium
GCGGCGGGCTCACGCCCGCCGCCCTCAATGGCTAATGCTTCTGTTTGGGGACCCGAATGGCGAAAAACATGCGCCCGTCGCCCCGTTGGACCAGGGCCGCGATGGAACGGCCCGGCTCCACCTTGTCCAGGATCCTCATGAACTGGGCGGCGTTCTGTACGTCTTGGTTGTCGATCATCAGGATCACGTCTCCAGACCGAATCCCCGCCTCCTCGGCGGGGCCGTTCTGCACGTCTGCAACCAGGACGCCCCCGGACTTGATCCCGAGCTGATCACGCTGATCGGCGCTGAGGTCCCTCACCACGAGACCAATGCGATTCGCTGCGGGCTTCGCCTCGCCCCCACCGGCGGGAGCGGTCGCTGCCTCCTCATCAGGCAGCTCGCCGATGACGATCGGGATCTCCACCGTCTTGCCCCGGCGCAGCACCTCGAGCTCCGCGGTCTTTCCAACAGGACTCACGCCCACCATGGGGGGCAGGGCACTCGAGGTGGTGATCGGCCTCCCGTTGTAGCTGAGGATCACGTCCCCCGGCTCGAGGCCCGCCTTCTCCGCCGGGCTGTTCGGCAACACCTGGGCCACAAGGGCCCCGCGGGGCTGGCTCATGCCGAAGGTCTCGGCAAGCTCGCGGGTCACATCCTGGATCAGCACCCCCAGCCAGCCCCGGCTGACCTTGCCCTTGGTCTTCAGCTGGTCCACCACGTCCATGGCCACGTCGATGGGGATCGCAAAGGAGAGGCCCATGAAGCCGCCGGTACGGCTGTAGATCTGGGAATTCACCCCCACCACCTGGCCGTCCATGTTAAACAGGGGCCCGCCGGAGTTGCCCGGGTTGATGGCAACGTCGGTCTGAATGAAGGGTACGTAATTCTCGCTCGGTAGGCTCCGGCCTTTAGCGCTGACGATCCCGGCCGTGGCCGAATGGTCGAAGCCGAAGGGCGAGCCGATTGCCAATACCCACTCGCCGACCTTCAAGTCCTTGGCGGAGCCCATCTGCACGACCGGGAGGTCCTTGGCGTCTATCTTGAGCAGCGCGATGTCGCTCCGCTTGTCAGAGCCGACAACTTTCGCCAGAAAGTCGCGCCGGTCACTGGTGCGGATGACGATCTCATCGGCACCCTGGACCACGTGATAGTTCGTGATGATGTAGCCGTCCGGGGAGATGATGAAGCCGGATCCAAGCGATCTCGCCTCGATCTGGTCGGACGGGGCGCCGCCGCCGTCTTCTTCGCCGAAGAACCGGCGGAAGAAGTCGTACAGAGGGCTGTTCTCCGGCAGATCGGGAATGGTGAAGCCGTGAAATCGGCGCGAGACGGACTCCGTCTGCTTGGTGCTGATGTTAACCACTGCTGGCCCGTTCGCCTGCACAAGCTCGGTGAAATCGGGCAATCCCGCCCGCGTTGCCGCGTAGGCAGGGTTAACGACAACTAGAGCGGCGACATACGCAGTCGCCAGCAGGGCTTGAACTCTTCTCATGAACGCTCCTGTCGCCAGATGTGCGGCGCAGTCAGACGCCGATGGGGAAACAGCGTCCTACGACGAAATCTGGGACTGCTGGGGAAAGCTGACAACTCCGATCTCCGCCAAACCGCGCCGCGGAACCAACAGCCGCACGGCGTCCTGAGCTCAGGGCTTGGCGGGACCTCGATATCGAATTCCGGCCAGAACCGCCTTAACCGTTGCGGCCGGGACCTCTCCGACGATCGTCACCTGGTGATCCGCGACACGACCGCCCGCCGCGTGGATTGCACCGATTCGGGTGCTACCCTGCAGTCCATCCGGATCCGCATTCTCCACATATACGGACACGGAGGCGAGCCCATCGGACAACACAAAATGCTGCACCCGCCGCCGGGCGCCATCCCGCCAGTGGTCGCGCATCACGAGGTTGAAGCCCGCCGGAAGGTTGGTGAACCGCCAAAGATCCTGTCCCTGTCCTTCCGGGGTGGCTTCCGGATGCGACGCAGCGACCTCTTGGGGCGCGACCTCCGGCTTGGTTTCCGCCGCAGTCCCCGCCGGAAGCAAGGTCAGGGCGGTGAACATGATCTGCTCGATCGGCTCGGCGGTCTGGCCGATCAGATCCGACTTGAGCGGAAGGCCGGTACCCTTGTCCACATAAAAACGGTACCCGTAGCGCAGCTCGTCGCGGGGAATGACACCCACTACATCCGTGTGTCGGCCGGCAATCCGTGCGGCCCCTAGCGGGTGGATGAGGTAGTGGGCCGTCAATGCCTTCGGATCAAACCCCTTCGACCGCAGAAGATCCAATGTAACGCCGTGGCGCTTGACCGAAAACGGATTTGCATTGGCCAGCTCGCAGGTGACCTGATCCTGTTCACGGGTAACCGTCCGCAGAGGTCCGTTCTGGGAGACGATCTGCTCGTGCAGGCGACCGTGATCGACTCGATGGATCACGCGAAGGGTCTCGAGGCGATTGTCGTGGAGGTAGACAAGCGTACCTTCGTAGCTGAGGGAACGCATGGCGTGGGAGATCCGCTTCAGCTGATCCGTAGCAGATTGCTCCCCTGCGGCTGCTACCCCCGCGAACAACGCGCCCAGGACCCAAAGGAAAATGACACGCCCGCGGGGTGCCGCCTCGAAAGGAACCATCATCCTTGCTTCCAAGCCGGCGGCTTTATTACTGCCGCCCGGTCTCGTAACCGACGAAGGTCGCGTACGGAAGCAGCCCTTTCAGCGCAACGGGCGAGTACTCCTGATGATTCACGAGAAAACGATCCAGCTTGTTCTCCAGCGCCGGCTGGCTCACATGCCATCGCTGGCCCGAGGTCTGCACCTCGAAGCGTTTGGTCAGGAGATGCGGCGGCGTGCTCTTCAGCACGACAAACGGGGCGGAGGTCCTCGCGGTAGAGACCGCCGGACCCGCATCGAACAGCTGCGGCACGGCAAAGACGGCAAGGAAGGCGGCCGATGCGGCGAGCGCAGCACCGAGGAAGGTGCCTATGCGGGAAGGGCCACCGCCGCGGCGCGCCGCCGCTGGCGCGAGTGGTACCGGCTCGTTCGCGATGCGGGCCCGCAAGCGGTCCGCGATCTGCCGGAACTCCGGATGAATGGCATCGCCGCGCAGGGCGTTGCCGATCAGGTGGTAGCGTTCCCAGGCGGCCTGCAGATCGGGGCTTGCCGCCAGGGCGGCGAGCGTCGTATGCACTGCCATCGAATCCAGCTCGCCATCCACGAGCGCGGATACATGTTGCCGTTGCTGTTCACTCATCGCTGGACCTTCTATCACGGACTTAGCAATGGTCTGAGTCGTTTGTCGACCGCCTCACGGGCTCGGAAGATACGCGAGCGCACGGTTCCGATCGGACAGTCCATTGCGTTGGCGATCTCCTCATAGCTCAAGCCCTCGAATTCCCGGAGGACAATCGCAGTGCGCAGGTCGGTTGGCAGCTCATCCAGCGCCTGTTGAACGGTCCGGGCAATCTCTTCCGTAAGCAGGTGGTTCTCCGGAGTACCGAGCTCCCGCAGACGGTTGCCCATGTCCATTTGCTCGGCAACCTCGGCCTCCACGTCGTCTCCCGGAGGCCTTCGGCCTTGCGCCACCAGATGATTCTTCACCGTGTTGATGGCGATGCGGTACAGCCAGGTATAGAAGGCACTCTCGCCGCGAAATCCGGGGAGCGCTCGATACGCCTTGAGGAAGGCTTCTTGCGTTACGTCCATCACCTCGGTGGAATCGCGGATGTACCTGGAGATAAGACTCGCCACTTTTTGCTGGTACTTGAGCACCAGCAGGTCGAACGCGCGCTTATCTCCCTGCTGCACCATGGACACCAGCTCATGGTCGGCCCGACGGTCCGTCATCCGTGCAGAGCCTCGCGCCTAGGTGTCCCTGAATCCGATGGCATTGACAGTTCCCCGTAACGAAAGTTCGTGCCGCCGCACGCGTGGCAGCGCCGGCTCAGCACGAAAAAAGCCTTAAATTGATCCAGGCCAGGAAGCCGATCAGTTTATAGTTGTATATGGATCTTTGCACCCGCCATACATCACCCACCAGGGCCGATCGCGGTGTGACCCCATTTGATGCCATTGTCCCTCGAAAGGGCCACATACCTGGAACCCATGAGCACCCTCCACCAAAGCGACGTCCTCATCCTCGGCAGCGGGGCGGCCGGCCTGAGCCTGGCCCTGCGGCTGCATCCCGGCACCGCCGTCGCCGTCGTCTCCAAGCGCGAGCTGAGCGAAGGCAGCACCTTGTATGCGCAGGGCGGCATCTCGGCGGTGCTCGATGCCAACGACTCCCTGGAGTCGCACGTGCAGGACACGCTGAAGGCGGGTGCAGGACTGTGCGACCAGCAGGTCGTCCGGCTGGTGGTGGAGCAGGGACCAGCGAGCATCCGCTGGCTGCTCGATCAGGGGGTGAGCTTCACCCGCGACGAAGCAGCGACGGAATCCGGCGGCTATCACCTGACCCGGGAAGGGGGACACACCCATCGCCGCGTGGTCCATGCGGCGGACGCGACGGGGCAGGCGGTGGAGACCACCCTGGAGGACCGGGTGCGAGCCCTCCCCAACGTGGAGCTCTTCGAGGACCACATCGCCGTGGATCTCATCACCAGCCGCAAGCTCGCCCTCAGTGGGAACCGCTGCGTCGGCGCCTACATCCTTGACCGGCGTACCGGGCGCGTGGAGACCTTCCTTGCCCGATTCGTGGTGCTCGCAACCGGGGGGGCGAGCAAGGTCTATCTGTACACCACCAACCCTGATGTCTCTACCGGAGACGGCATCGCCATGGCCTGGCGGGTCGGCTGCCGGGTGGCCAACATGGAGTTCATGCAGTTTCACCCGACGTGCCTCTACCACCCCAAGGCAAAGTCGTTTCTCATTACCGAGGCCCTGCGGGGGGAGGGGGCGCACCTTCTGCTGCCCGACGGCACCCGCTTCATGCCGCGGCTCGACGAGCGTGCGGAGCTTGCCCCCCGGGACGTGGTGGCGCAGGCGATCGACCATGAGATGAAGCGCCTCGGGGCCGAGTGCGTCTACCTGGACATCTCGCGCCGCCCAGCGGACTTCGTCCGCGAGCATTTCCCGACCATTTACAGCCGTTGTCTGACCTACGGCATCGACGTCACCCGCGAGCCGGTCCCCGTGGTTCCGGCCGCCCACTACACCTGCGGCGGTGTCCTGGTGGACGCGCAAGCCCGGACGGACGTGCCGGGCCTCTACGCCATCGGAGAGACCGCATACACGGGCCTGCACGGGGCCAACCGTATGGCAAGCAACTCCCTGCTGGAGTGCCTGGTGTTCAGCAATCTCGCCGCCTGCGACATCGAGGCACTGATGGGGCAGGCGCCGGCGCCCCCGCAGGCCCCCGCCTGGGACGAGAGCCGTGTCACCGAGCCCGACGAGGAGGTGGTGGTCTCCCACAACTGGGACGAGCTGCGGCGGTTCATGTGGGACTACGTGGGGATCGTCCGTACCAACAAGCGGCTCAGGCGCGCGAAACGGCGGGTGGATCTGCTGCAGCAGGAGATCATCGAGTATTACAGCAACTTCCGGGTGAGCAACGATCTGCTGGAGCTCCGCAACCTGGTGGAGGTCGCCGACCTGATCATCCAGTCCGCGCTCCGCCGGCGAGAGAGCCGGGGACTGCACCACACCTCGGATTTCCCGCGGAAAGACCCCTCGCAGCGGGCCACCACCATCCTGATCCCGGACACCTATGTGCCTCGCAGCGCCCCCTGACCACCGCGCTCCTCGCGTCACGCCTAACCGGAGACTGTTTTTCATGAGCCAATACGTCCGCTGGCTGCAAGAACTGGGGATGCAGGATGTTCCCTCCGTAGGCGGCAAGAACGCCTCCCTCGGCGAGATGATTTGCCACCTGACCCAGCTCGGGGTTCAGGTCCCCGGGGGCTTTGCCACTACCGCGGAGGCCTACCGGGAGTTCCTCGCGAAAGACGGCCTGGATGCGCGCATCCAGGCCGAGCTCGACCGCCTCGACGTGGACGATGTCTCGACCCTCGCCCAGACCGGCGCCCGCATCCGCGGCTGGATCCTGCAGCAGCCCCTCCAGCCGGCACTGGACGCGGCCATCACCGCGGCGTTCGAGACCCTCACGCCGGGCCGCGGCGACCGCGGTGTATCCTGGGCCGTGCGCTCGTCGGCGACCGCGGAAGACCTCCCCGATGCTTCGTTCGCAGGCCAGCAGGAGACATTCCTCAACGTCCAGGGGCTCGAGAACATCAAGCGTGCGGTGAAGGAGGTCTTCGCCTCCCTGTTCAACGACCGCGCCATCGCCTATCGGGTGCACCAGGGCTTCGAGCACAAGCACGTGGCCCTCTCCGCGGGCATACAGCGCATGGTTCGCAGCGACCTGGCCGCCTCGGGGGTGATGTTCACGCTCGACACGGAATCCGGCTTCCGGGACGTGGTCTTGATCACCGCCAGCTACGGCCTGGGGGAGATGGTGGTGCAGGGCGCCGTCAACCCGGACGAGTTTTATGTGCACAAGCCGACCCTGGCCGCCGGCCGTCCCGCCGTCCTACGCCGCAGCGTAGGGGCCAAGGGCATCCGCATGGTCTACGCGGAGCCGGGGGCGGACAGCCCGGTACGCACGGAGGCGGTTCCGGAGGCCGACCGCCTCCGCTTCAGCATCAGCGACGAGGAGGCGATGGCCCTCGCCCGCCAGGCGGTCCTCATCGAGGAGCACTACGGCCGCCCCATGGACATCGAGTGGGCGAAGGACGCGGTGGACGGGAAGCTCTACGTCGTCCAGGCCCGGCCCGAGACGGTCCAGAGCCGCGCCAGCAAGGTCGTGGAGCGCTACGCCCTGAAGCAGCGGGGCCGGGTGCTGACCGAGGGACGGTCCATCGGCGGCCGCATCGGCGCCGGCACCGCCAAGGTCATTGCCAGCATCGCGGACATGCACCGGGTGGCCTCCGGGGACGTCCTGGTCACCGACATGACGGACCCGGATTGGGAGCCCATCATGAAGCGGGCCGCCGCCATCGTCACCAACCGAGGGGGGCGCACCTGCCACGCGGCCATCATTGCGCGGGAGCTCGGGGTTCCGGCGGTGGTGGGCTGCAACGACGCCACCGACCGCGTCCCCGACGGACACCAGGTAACGGTCTCCTGTGCCGAAGGCGACACCGGCTTCATCTACGAGGGCCAGCTCCCCTTCGAGCACAAGACCGTCGAGCTCGCCCGCATGCCGGAGATCCCGGTCAAGATCATGATGAACGTGGGCAACCCCGACCGGCCGTCATCGTGCGCATGTCGGACTTCAAGTCGAACGAGTACGCGAACCTGATCGGCGGCCCCCGCTACGAGCCGGACGAGGAGAACCCGATGATCGGCTTCCGCGGGGCCGGGCGCTACGTGGCGGAGAGCTTCCGCGCCTGCTTCGAGATGGAGTGCGAGGCCCTGAAACGGGTGCGGGACCAGATGGGGCTCACCAACGTGGAGGTGATGATCCCCTTCGTCCGCACCCTGAAGCAGGCAAAGGCGGTGGTGGACGCCTTGGCGGAACAGGGCCTTAGGCGCGGCGAGAACGGCCTGCGCCTCGTTATGATGTGCGAGATCCCCTCCAACGCGGTCTTGGCGGCGGAGTTCTTGGAGCAGTTCGACGGGTTTTCCATCGGCTCGAACGACATGACCCAGCTCACCTTGGGCCTCGACCGCGACTCTGCCCTAGTGGCGGCGGACTTTGACGAGCGCGATCCCGCCGTTCTGCGCATGCTGGACATGGCCATCAGCGCCTGCCGGAAGGCGGGGAAATACGTGGGCATCTGCGGGCAGGGCCCGTCGGATCATCCGGATCTCGCGGAATGGCTGCTGGAGCGGGGCATTACCAGCATCTCCCTCAACCCGGACACCGTGATCGACACCTGGATCTACCTGTCAGAGCAGAGCAAGTCCGCGAGCTGAGGTACGCATCGCGTCCCGTTGCAACGGAGCCGGCCCAATCGCCATCGGCGATTCGGACGTGGTAACCGCTGTCGGGTGGCG
>JARRNE010000092.1:0-7168 GCA_037385305.1 Chromatiaceae bacterium
GGGGGCATACTCGACAAGGGCCTGCCGCAAGGCACTGGCGGTGACCGGCTTGTGCAGCACGGGATAGCCACTCGTCTGGGCCTCGCGAAGGCGTTCCGGCGCGGTGTCCCCCGTCAGCAGCAGAGACGGGATTTCCAGCCCCATACGCAGGCTAATCTCGTCCAGCAACTGCACCCCGTTTCGGGTACCGGGGAGCCGATAGTCTACCAGCGCCATGGCCGGGGACAGGGCCTTGTCGCTTAAGAGGTCGAGCGCCTCCTCGGCGTTGCGGGCGCAAATCGGCCGGTAGCCCCAGAGGCGAAGCAGGCGGGCGGCGGCAACCAGGACCGGGCTGTCGTCCTCCACCACGAGGACCGCGGTGTCCCGCGGCGGAAGTCCCGTCTCCGCAGGCGGATCTTCCGCCATGGCCGCGCGCGCCGTGGTCGCAAGGGGCACCTCGACGAGAAAGACGGAGCCCCGGCCGACCTCGGAGCGGACGTCGAGTCGCAGCCCAAGCAAGGCGGCGATGCGCTTGGCAATGGCCAATCCGAGACCCAGGCCCTGGCGGACGCTGCGCTCCGGGTTTCCAACCTGTTGGAATTCCTCGAAGATACGGCCGCGATCGGCCGCCGCGATCCCCTCCCCCCTGTCCCAGACCTCGATCCGGAGCCGACCACCGCGACGGCGGCAACCGATAAGAATGCTCCCCTGCCGGGTATGGCGGATGGCGTTCGAGATCAGATTGTGAAGGATCCGCTCCAGCAGGTCCGGATCGGTGTACAAGGGATCGTTGCGGCAGAAGAGCCGGATGTGCACCCCCCGGTCGGCGGCGAGCGCCTTGAGCTGGTTCCGTACCTGGTGCAGGAAGACCGACACGAGAAAATCCTGCTCCTTCGGAATCACGATCCCCGCATCGAGCTTGCTGATATCGAGCAGCGCGTTCAGGAGCCCCTCCATCGCGGTCAGGGTCTCCTGCATGTCCCGCGCAATCGTGCGGGCCTGCTCGTCGATCTGGGCGTAGGACAGGGCACCGACCAGGAGCGACATGGCCTGCAGGGGCTGGCGCAGGTCATGATTGGCGGCGGTCAGGAAGCGCGACTTGGCCGCGCTCGCCTTTTCCGCCTGCGCCTTGGCCTCGGCCAGGGCCTCCTCCATGGCCTTGCGCCGGGTGATGTCCCTGGCGAAGATGGCGACCCCTTCCGGCCTGCCGCTCGGCCCAACCACCGGGCAAATGTTGTTGTCGAACCACTGGCCGGCCCGCTGGTCCTCGAACCGGACCGGCCTCCCGTTGGAGAGCACCCGACGCGCCATCTCTTCCCGGTGGGCGGCCACAGCCCCCGACATCAGATCCTCCGCCCGCTTCCCGAGCACCTCGTCGACGGTCATGCCGAATCCCCGCGCCATCCGATCGTTGACAATCACAGTCCGAAGGGAATCGTCGAGGAGGACCACGATGTCTTCCGCGGTCGCATCGATCAGGGCCCGAAAACGCTGCTCGCTCGCACGCAGCTCCGCCTCGCTGTCCGCGAGAGCCGCCTCCGCCGCCTCGCGGTGCCGAGCCTCCTCCTCGAGCTCCGCCACGCGGGCACGCAAGCGGGAGACCTCGGTCTCCAAATCCGGTTCGGACGCGATCTCGTCGTTCATGGAAGCCGGAACCATCGAGCGAGCTGCTTCGCCTTGCAAATAATCGTTTACCGCGATCAGAATCTGGCCTGCGCGAGGCAGATGTTAACGAAAACAGACGGCCAGGCTCATGTTTTTTCACGTCGATACGACCGCTCGCCGGCGGGCCAAATCCCCCCACGAGCTTGCCATGGTAAACCTGCTCCTGTTCAACCTGCTGCTGCTGATCGGTCTGCTCGCCGGGAGCTTCCTGCCGCGAGACTCGGCCCTCGCCCATTACAAGGCATTGGGCGTCATCATCCCCTTGGTGATCTCGCTTGCGATCGTCGCCTATACGTTTGTAAAGGCAGGCGGCGCCGGCGCTGGTGGGCCCTGGTTCGTGGTCGCCCACTGGCGGCTCGCCCCTGACCGGTACAAGATCCTGCTCCTCTCCTACATCGTCGGCGCTGCGCTGATCGGGCTGGGGTGGCTCCTCTCCCTCACCCAGGCGGTCCGCGGCATGCAGGAGCTCATGTTCATCGCGCTGCAGCGTGTCGCCATCGCGCCCGTCCTGATCGCCCTGATGGTACTCATCATGCTGGAGTCCGGCTCCATCTACCAGGCGGGACGCGGGGAGGTGCCGGACGGCCTGCTGAAACGCTTTCCTCCTCCGGCCAATCTGCCGACCAGGCAGGAGGCGGAGCTCCCGGAGACCGACTCCGCTTTGTAGGCCGCTCGCCATTTGCTCGGAGGGACACGGGGTGAAGAACACCGAGACGATGCTTAGGGACATCGAGACCGAGATCCGCTACACGCGGGATCTCATCGGAAAGGACGCATTCGATCCCCGGGTCATGACCGCGATGGCGGAGGTCCCGCGCCATGAGTTCGTGCCCGACCTCGAGCGGACCTGCGCTTACGCCAACGGCCCGCTCCCCATCGGCCATGGGCAGACCATCTCCCAGCCCTACATCGTCGCACTGATGACGGACCTGCTCGGATGCGGTCCTGATGCCCGCGTGCTGGAGGTGGGAACAGGCTCGGGCTACCAGGCAGCAGTCCTGTCCCGCGTGGTCGACCGGGTCTACTCCATCGAGATCGTCCCGGAGCTCGCCGGGGACGCAGCGGCGCGGCTGGCACGGCTTGGGTACGACAACGTGGAGACGCGCCTAGGCGACGGCTATAACGGCTGGGCCGAAGAGGCACCCTTCGACGGCATCCTGGTCACCGCCGCCGCGCCGGCAGTGCCCCCGCCCCTGGTCGAGCAGCTTCGGGAAGGGGCACGGCTGGTGATCCCGGTCGGGGTACCGTACGGCCACCAGGAGCTGAAAGTGGTGGAGAAGGAGGCCGATGGCTCCGTAACGACAAGCCGCGTGCTCGGGGTGGCGTTCGTGCCGCTGACACGGACAACCTCATCAGCGGATAGCGGATAGATGACCCCTTCATCCGTGAGGTAGCAGGGGGCGCACAAGGCGGGTATGCTACTGAGTGCTGAAATACGGGGGTCGAGCAGCCTCGGAACCACAGACGAGCCCGAGGTGAACCCCTCGGCGTCCGGCTGGGTTGTTCGCAGATCCCTTCCGCAAAGACGGAGGAAAGTCCATGACGCAAGTCGTCGCAACCAACGAGACCATCCTGGTGGTCGGTGGTGGCATCAGCGGCATGACCGCCGCGCTGGAGGCGGCCGAGACCGGAAAGCAGGTCGTGCTCGTTGAGAAGCGACCCTATCTGGGCGGCCGCGTGTCACAGCTCTACAAGTACTTCCCGAAGCTGTGCTTCCCTACCTGCGGCCTCGAAATCAACCAACGCCGCATGAAAATGAACCCCAACCTAGCCGTCCTCACCATGGCTGAGGTAACAGATATAAAGGGCGAGAAGGGGAATTACAAGGCCAGCGTCAAGCTTTCCCCGCGTTACGTCAACGACAACTGCACCGGCTGCGGCGACTGCGCCAAGGTGGTGGAGGCCGAGTTCGACGACGAGTACAACTACGGTCTCTCCAAGCGCAAGGGCGCCTATCTCCCCTACCTTATGGCCCACCCGCAGCGCTACGTCCTGGACCCGCGGATCATCGGCACCGAGGACGCCGAAAAGGCGAAGGCGGCCTGCAAGTACGGCGCGATCGATCTCGAGATGCAGGAGGAGACGGTCGAGCTCCCCTGCGGCGCAGTCATCTGGGCGACCGGCTGGAGGCCCTACGACGCGGCCAAGATCCAGCCCTATGGCTACGACCGGATCAAGAACGTGATCACCAGCGTCGAGCTCGAGCGCATGGCCGACCCCATGGGCCCAACCGGCGGCAAGCTCCTGCGTCCGTCCGACCACAAGGAGGCCAAGAAGGTCGCCTTCATCCAGTGCGCCGGCTCGCGCGACCACAACCATCTGCTGCACTGCTCGCGCATCTGCTGCATGGCCTCCCTGAAGCAGGCCACCTACGTGACGGACGCGTTCGGTGACGAGGCGGACGTGTCCGTCTACTACATCGACATCCGGGCCATCGACCGCTTCGAGGACTTCTACGAGAAGGTCAAAGCGAATCCGCGGGTCAAGCTCATCAAGTCGAAGCCGGCCTCCGTCGTCGAGAACAAGGCCAGCGGGAGTCCTGTCATCCACGGTGTGGATACCGAGGGCTACCACCGCTACGCCGACGAGCATGACCTGGTCGTGCTGGCCATCGGCATGGAGCCGAGCGTCGACGCCGACAGCTTCCCGGTGCCGATCGTCGTCAATCGCGAGGGCTTCATCGAGCCCGCACCCGAGAACGGCGGCATCTTCGCCGCGGGCGGCGCCTCGGATGCACTCGACGTGAACCGTGCCGTGCAGCACGCCACGGGCGCGGCACTGCGCGCCATCCAGGTTGTCAACCGCGTGGCCGGTATGGAGGGTTAAGCAGTGGCAGACGAGAAGAAGCTTACCGGTTACATCTGCAGCGGCTGCGGCATCGGCGAGCGGCTGGACCTCGATCAGCTCCAGCAGGTCGCCACCCGCGAGGGCAAGATCCCGACGGTCAAGCAGCATGAGATGCTGTGCTCGGCCGCCGGGGTACAGATGATCCGCGACGACATCGCCGAGGGCACCACCCACGTCATGATCGCCGCCTGCTCGCGGCGCGCCAAGGTGGAGGCCTTCAGCTTCAGCAATGCGGCCGTCTCCCGCGCGAACCTCCGCGAAGGGGTCATCTGGCTGCGTCCCGACGGCGAGGCGAACGCCGAGACCACCCAGGAGATGGCCGACGACTATGTGCGCATGGCCTGCGCCGAGCTCCGCTTCATGAAGGTGCCGACCCCCTCGGGCCAGCAGGAGCTCAACCGGAGCATCCTGGTCGTGGGCGGCGGCGTCACCGGCATGAGCGCGGCACTCGAATCGGCCGCGGCCGGCTATCAGGTCCACCTCGTGGAGAAGACGGCTGCACTGGGCGGGCACGCGGCGAAGCTCTTCAAGCGCACCCCGTGGCGTGCCGCTCCGGCGGGCGCAGGCAAGCACGAGCTGCCGCAGGCGGTGGACACGGGCGTCGCCGACCTCGTTGCCCGGGTCGAGGCCGAGCCCCGCATTACTGTCCACCTGAACAGCACCGTCACCCGCACCTCCGGCGCCCCCGGCCGCTTCTCGGCGGACATCGCCACCGAGTCCGGCAGCACGGGCACCGAGAACTTCGGCGCTATCATCCAAGCCAACGGCTTCGTCCCCTACGATGCCTGCAAGCTACCGGAGCTCGGCTACGGCAAGACCCCGGACGTGGTGACCAATCTCGAGCTCGAGAAGCTGGCGAAGGACGCCAACGGCGGGCCCATCAAGCGCCCCTCGGACGGCAAGGAGGTCAAGTCCGTCGCCTTCGTGCAGTGTGCCGGCCAGCGCTCCACCAAGCCGGGCCACCTGCCTTATTGCTCCGGCTTCTGCTGCACGACCAGCATCAAGCAGGCAATGTACTTCAAGGAGCAGAATCCAGGCTGTGACACCACCGTCCTATTCTCGGATCTACGCACGCCCGGTGCGGCAGGCGAGGACTTCTACCGCGCTGGCCAAGAGGCCCAGGTGACCTTCTCCAAAGGCGACGTCTCAGAGGTGGTCCCGGGGAGCGACCTGAAGGTCAAGTTCAAGGACCTGATCCTCAACGAAGACACCGAGATGGACTGTGACCTGGCGGTGCTCGCCACCGGCATGGTCGCCAACACGGGCCCCGACCCCTACGCCCAGCTCGCCGTCGAGGAGGCCGAGACCGAAGAGGAGAAGGAGGCCGCCCGCAAGAAGCTCGAAGGAGCGCCGCCGTCCATCCTCAACCTGGACTATCGACAGGGCACCGACCTGCCGCAGCTCAAGCACGGGTTCGCGGACTCCCACTTCATCTGCTTCCCCTACGAGACCCGTCGCACCGGCATCTATGCCGCCGGTCCGGTGCGACGTCCGATGGACATGCAGCAGGCGATGGACGACGCGGTGGGCGCCGCCATGAGGGCGATCCAGTCCGCCGAGAGCGCGGCCCACGGGGCAGGGGTCCAGCCGCGGGTGGGCGACCTCTCCTATCCCCAGTTCCGCAAGGAAGGCTGCACCCAGTGCAAGCGCTGCACGGTGGAGTGTCCCTTTGGCGCCATCAACGAGGACGAGCAGCGCTACCCGGTGTTCAACGAGTCCCGCTGCCGGCGCTGCGGCACCTGCATGGGCGCCTGCCCCGTGCGCGTCATCTCCTTCGAGAACTACTCCATCGACACCGTCGGTCAGCAGATCAAGGCGGCGGACATCCCGGACGAGTTCTCGGAGAAGCCACGCATCCTGGCCCTCGCCTGCGAGAACGACGCCTATCCCGCCCTGGACATGGCGGCGATGGCCGGAGAGGAGGTCACGCCCTTCGCCCGCGTCATCCCCGTGCGATGCCTGGGCTCGGTCAGCCTCTCGTGGGTGACCGACGCACTGAACTCCGGCTACGACGGCATCGTGCTCATGGGCTGCCGGCGCGACGACGACTACCAGTGCCACTTTGTGCGCGGCTCCGCCCTGGCGGCCGAGCGCCTTTCCAAGGTCGGAGACACCCTGAGCCAGCTCAACCTGGAGACGGAGCGGGTGTCGGTCTACGAGGTAGCCATCACGGACGTCAAGCGCGCCCCGCAGCTGATCAACGACATGGCCGCGACGATCGACGAGATCGGCATGAGCCCGTTCAAGTTCTGATGCGTAGGGCGGAACGCCGTTAGGCGGTTCCGCCATTTCGCCGTCGAGGTGAAGATGGCGAATCGCCCTCCGGGCATCCGCCCTACAACCCATCGAGGGGATTACCGAACATGAGCATGAACCAAGCAATGGTCGAGAAGTATCGCAACAACTTCCTCAAGGAGGTTGAGGCGAACGTCGAGGAAGGCGAGTGGGTGAAGATGTGCATGCAGTGCGGCGTCTGTTCGGGCTCCTGCCCGTTCGGCAACCACTGGGCGCACCCCCCACAGGAGCTCTTTATGATGATCCGGGCGGGCAAGAGAGAAGAGGTTCTCACCTCCGATTCCATGTGGATGTGCACGTCGTGCTACAACTGCATCGCGCGCTGTCCGCGCGAGCTGCCCATCACCCACCTCATGCACGGGCTGGCCCACTACGCGAAGCG
>JARRNE010000093.1:0-8776 GCA_037385305.1 Chromatiaceae bacterium
ATTTTTGCGCCGATGCTTTTCCAGTCAAGTATCCTAGGGCAATGTGACCGATAGCAAACATGTCGGTAATACCTCAAGTATCCATCTCATGAAAGAGGAGATACTATCTAGTCAAGCATTTTTGAAGAACTCCCAAGAAATATTGAAGCGCCAAGGGTCACCCTTCTCAGTCAGCTGTATTTTTCCGTTTTTTTCTTCAATTAGGCCCTTATTCATCAGCTTGCCTATTGCATTCGGAAACACTTCTTCAGGAAACTTGCCAAACTTAACTCTGAATTGTTGTCGATCCACCGGGACACGTATGTAAATAAGCATCATAGCTTTTCGCATCTCCTCCTCTTCCGAAATTTGAGTTAGACGAGCAATAGGAAACACACCTTCTTCAACCTTAGCAATGTAGCCTTGCATATCTTCAACATCCGAATAAAGAAAGCGGTCCACATGTCCCATGAAAAAACCAGCTCCAGTTCCTATTACTTCAGAAGAAGGTTTGTTGAAGTCTTCTTTAATCCTTGAGAATCTGTTGTGACAGGTAGGCTTGTACCCGTTTTCCTTAAAAATTCTGTATGCTTTAAGATACATATCCATTTCCGTGGAATCATCACCTAATGGAGGCAATTCACCATTTGCGATTCTTTTTGCAAGGGGGGTTCCAGAATACAAATCTAAAGGATAACAGTCTACGCTGTCAACCTCAAGCTCTAACGCTTGCTTTATGTCATCTTTCCATTGTTCTATTGTTTGCCCCGGCAGATTGTAAAGCAAGTCAATGCTGACACGAAAACCCTGCTTCTTTAGAAGCCGCAACTTCCGTTTTGCATCCCGGCTGCTATCACGAACCATTAAAATTTTGCGCAATGAGTCATCAAAAGTTTGAACCCCTATATCCAGCTGGTCTACATGATTTGAGTATAGCACGCTAATTTTGTCTTCAGAGAGATTGGTAGTGCATGCAGTGAACTTCGTTAGGTGATCTGAACTTAGATTAAAGTTTGTTCGACAGAAGTCCAAAATGTCTGCAATTTGCTCATTGGAAATGACTGAGGGGCTTCCTCCACCTATGTAAAATTCGTTGAAAATGCTTGATTTAACATATTTTTTCTCCGCGTAGAGCGTTAAGGCTTTTTTTAGTGCGGCAATGTAGGGTGTCACGTTTTGCTTTTCACAGCTCACTACAAAATAGCAGAAAGAGCATTTGCCCTCACAGAAAGGAAGCCATGGCTGCAGTTCCTTATTTTGACTGCCCGAGCATTCTTTTTTGAGGAAATCAGAAAAACTAGATAAAATCTCAGAAGTGGGCGCTGATCTGTCTCTGTATGTCATTGGAGGCCAATGTTCAACGTGATCATATGGCCACCCGTTGTGCTTTTTATAATCCACGTAAGTAAGCCCCTTCGATTAGGAAGCGCCTTTGACACTTTTAAAGTTAACGCATACATAAAAAAAGGCGTGTTATCGAACGAGATTGCAATAAATTGAATTTAACGATTGCTGAATTTTTCTGAGTGCATTTGTCCGCCAGATGCCCAGTCGGTCTTCGGAACCTCATATATGATGATTGTTATGGCTTCCTTGGGAACCCCTATTTCCGATATCACTTCTGTTATTCCTTCAACAATTTTCTTCTTGTTCTCTTCACTTATGCCAGACCAAACCGAGACTTGTACTACAGGCAATTTCGCTACCTCCGAGCTAGAGTACACTCTTGGAAGTTATTATAAGTTATGAAAAGACAAACGCATTGAAGAAAAGTAGAAGAAGCCAGCCTTTCTTTGCTAAGCAACAAGCCAGTTTATGGTTGTGTGAAGGGGCTGGTCATTCCGACTAACAGTTTTGAAAACTTGAGGTGGCACGCCGTTTAGAAAAGCAAGACGTGCTGCAAGTGTCTCGGCGTTTTTCATTTTTGTGACGGCTATGTCTCTGAACAGGTTTTCTACAACAGCGCCTTCGATTCCTTTAACTTGAATGCGCTGCCACATGTATTTTATGGAAAGATTAAGTTCAAGAGCTATTCCCTTGCTCAAAAGTTCCAGTAGTTTCTTTGACTCCACATAATCACCTCCGCTGCATGCTAACATTTTTGCGGCTCTTATATAAAATATCCTTTGGCACGGGCAAAAAGAGGGCAAACAGGCTCAACAAGCACTCTTGCGGTTTTACTAAAATCTTTTTCTAAGCAAGAATACAACGGCGCCGATTAATGCAAAAACAGATATCTCGCCGCTGCACGCCTTGGTGCAGGGTGCTGGCTCGGCGTTGCGCATGGACGGTGCCCAGTTTCGCCGGGAGGTCGAACAGAGCCCCAAGCTGAAATGCTTGCTGAAACGCTACCTATACGTGCTGATGAGCCAACTCGCACAAACAGCGGCCTGCACCCGGTTTCATGTGGTGGAGGCGCGCCTCGCCCGTTGGCTCTTGATGACGCACGATCGGGCGCACTCGGATGAGTTTCACGTCACGCACGAATTCCTCGCCTACATGCTGGGGGTCCGCCGCGTCGGCGTCACCAAGGCCGCCAGCGCGCTGCAGGACCGCGAGCTGATCGGCTATAGCCGCGGGAACATCACGATTCTCGATCGCGGCGGCCTGGAAGCCGCTTCCTGCGGGTGTTACGCGGCCGACGTGGCGTCTTACGACCGAATCATGGGGTAGTGGGATTAGGACGACTGATTGAAATTTCCTGAGCCGACCAGCAAGCCCAATCGTCCACAAAGAAGATTCAGGAACAAGAACAACCGGAGCGTCAATCAGACAAGAGAGAAGTCGCACCATGTATCACCACCTCGATGTGAACGGGCTCAGTGATGGGCGCGTGGTCTTCAAGCTGGAGCTGGAGCCGGAGCACCCCCGGCAGCCCAGTCTTCTTATGCGCAGCCCGGGCGGACAACAGGAACAGCCGCTCGAGTTTCTGGGCCAATCCAATGGCCGCGATTATTTCACCGTCGTGCTGAGCGCACCCCAGCCGTTCGAGTACGCGCTGCGAGTCACCACGCCCGCACAGTGCTGGTGGCTCACTCCGAAGGGTGAGGAGCACGACGACGGGCTGCCGCACAACTGGTTTCACTGGCCGCTGTCGCCCGCCCCTGAGGCGCTTGAGGAGGTGGGAGCAACGGGCGGACGAAAGGGCACAGAGGTCGGAGCTGCCCGCTTACTACAAGAGGCTCATCGCCGTGCGCAAGGCCAACCCCGCGCTCCGCCGGAGTACGTTCCACCTGCTGGAGGCGGACCGAGCCCGGCAGATCTACGCCTTCGAGCGCCGAACCCCCGACAACCGCCGCGTCGTCGCACTGAATCGAAGCGCTCAGGACCAGGCGCTCCCGGTGGCCCCCGACCTGCCCGCCACGGAGCTGCTGAGCAATCAGCCAATCCGGGGCGACCGCGTCACCGTACCTGCCCGCCAGGCCATCATCGTGCGCCTTGACGAAGGGCGCGGAAGAATTGGAGGTCCAGCGGCCCCTGTTGAGGCAATGGCCGGCGCCGGCCGGGTGAGCGTTGGACAGGAGCAGCGCGTCTGACGGTGAGCAGCAATTCGGCTGTTCGCCATCGGGCGCGTCCCCGATGCCCGCTTTGCGTACCAGAATCGAGAACCAGATTTCGACTTGGTTCAGCCACGAGCTATGTTTGGGGGTAAAGTGAAAAACGATGCGATGGGGGGATCGCAAAAAGCGCGATGATCGCGTACACCTGCTGCGCAGTGAAGGTCGCCCGGACGTCGGGGCGCGCAGCATCGGCCAACCGCCCTGCGACGCTCGTGCCGGGGGTCTCCGGCCCCCCCACCGCCGCCGCCACGCTTGGACCGTGGAACGGCCGATACCGAGCTCGTCGGGCCGTCGGCCGTACGGCCGCCCCCCGACCCGCCAACAAGATGATCCGGGCACGCACGGCAAGCTGCTGCGGGCAGGTCTGTTGTCGGACAACCGACTCCAAGTGCCGGCGCTCTCGATCCGTTACGAGGACTGCGGCAGCAAGAAACAAGGGCATCGCAAAAAGCCGGCACAGTTCACTAAAAGCGGCAGGTTACAACGTATTCTTGGGACACGGTATCAGAATCTCCATCGGCGGATACCAGGTTCTGCTAAGATCCATTCAGGCTCGTAGGGTGGAGTTGCGAGGAAGATCATGAATGAGTCAACCATTCGGAAGTCAGCGCTGGCCTCCACGGTCAAAGATGCGGAGATGCAGGTCCCCATGGCAGCTCGATGCGCAGCATGGCTTGCAGTGCTGTTGTTTGCGAGTCTTCCCGCCGTCGCCTCTGCGCAATCACGATGCCCAGGAATTCACGTGAAGATTCTGGACATCAGAAACAGCACTGGAAGCGTAGCTTGCGCGCTTTTCGAATCGCCGGTTGGTTTCCCCATCGAATTTCTGCGCTCGGCAACGAATGTAATGGTAATAAAAATTCGGAAGACTCGAGCGCGTTGCGACTTTGAAGACATCCCGCCGGGAAGGTACGCGATGGCCGTCATCCACGATGAGAATATGAACGGCAAGCTCGATACTGACAGTCTGGGTAACCCCACGGAAGGTTACGGTTTTTCAAACGATGCAAAAGGCGTCGTTGGCGCCCCTTCATTTTCTGCCGCCAGCTTCCGGTACAACGGGCGGGGCCTAGATCTGACGATGAGCTTGCATTACTGAACGCGGGTCGTAGGAACACTGACGATGTCTATTGGCTGAAAGGGCCGAGAAGTGGACCATCGGGCCAGTCATAATGACTCGCCGCCGAGTAGCATTGAGGCTAACAGACAGTGTGGATCCGACAGCCGCCGTCAGATCACGGCTAAACACCTGCACAGTCTTCCGCGTGCACTGTCACCGCGACCGAGTGTTCCTGATGGTCGTCAACCAGGGGAATTGCCTTGTCGTGTCGCTCGACGCCATCGACCGTCACGCCCATCACCCCGCTCTTCCATTCATCGCCCGCCCGCGTTTGTGAGACGGCGATGTGATAGACCGTCTCCCGGAAGCGGTAGTGGATCTTCAACCCTTCCCAGTGGGCAGGCAGGCAGGGCGCGAGGTGCAGCCGGTCCACATCCAGCCGCAGGCCCAGCAGGCATTCCACGATGAGCCGGTACATCCAGCCGGCGGAGCCGGTGTACCAGGTCCAGCCGCCGCGGCCGGTGTGGGGCGCCACCGCGTAGACGTCGGCCGCCATGACGTAGGGCTCAACTTTGTAGGTGGCGATGGCGTCCTGTGATTTTGCATGGTTGGCCGGGTTGATCATGGTGGTGAGCTCCCAGGCGCGCCGGCTGTCGCCAAGGGCGGCGAAGGCCATGGCGGCCCAGATGGCGCCGTGGGTGTACTGGCCGCCGTTCTCGCGCACGCCGGGCACATAGCCCTTGATGTAGCCGGGGTCGAGGTCCGACTGGTCGAAGGGGGGATCGAGCAGCTGGATCAGGGCGTGCTCGCGGCGCACCAGCCGCTCGTCCACCGCTGCCATGGCCATGCGCGCGCGTTCGGGATCGCCTGCTCCGGAGAGCACCGACCAGCTCTGCGAGATGGAATCGATCTGGCATTCGCTGTTGTCCTTGGAGCCGAGCGGCGTGCCGTCGTCGAAGTAGGCGCGGCGATACCAGGCGCCGTCCCAGCCGTGCTGCTCGATGTTCTCGCGCAGGCGCATGCCCTCGGACGTGCAGAGGTCGGCGAAGGCGGGATCGTCGTGCAGGCGCGCCAGCGCGCCGAACTGGTGCAGCACTTCATACAGGAAAAAGCCCAGCCACACGCTCTCGCCCTTGCCCTGGGTGCCCACCCGGTTCATGCCGTCGTTCCAGTCGCCGGAGCCGATCAGCGGCAGGCCGTGCTCGCCGAATTGCAATCCGTGCCGAATGGCCCGCACGCAGTGCTGGTACAGGCTCGCCGTGGCCTCGGAGCGGCCGGGCAGGTCATAGTACGAGTCGTCGTCCGGATTGAGCGGACGGCCTTCCAGGAACGCAACGGGCTCATCCAGCACACCGGTGTCGCCGGTGCTGACGACATAGCGGCAGGTCGCCAATGCCAGCCACAGGTAATCGTCGGAACAGTGGGTGCGTACGCCGCGGCCGGAGGGCGGATGCCACCAGTGCTGGACATCCCCTTCCGGGAACTGCCGGCCCGCGCACAGGAGAAGCTGGGCGCGGAGCAGTGGGGGCTCGGCGTGCACCAGCGCCATCGCATCCTGCAGCTGGTCGCGGAAGCCGAAGGCGCCGCCCGACTGGTAATAGCCGCTGCGCGCCCACAGGCGGCACGCCAGGGTCTGGTACAGCAGCCAGCCGTTGGTGAGCACGTTGAGGGACTCGTCGGGTGCCTCCACCTGGACCGCGCCGAGGGTGTGGTTCCAGTAATGCCAGACCGCTTCCAGTGCCCGCCGCGCGGCGTCCGAGCCGCGGAAGCGATGGACGAGCTGGTTGGCTTGGTCTCCGCCCGGGATGCCGCCCAAGCCGAGCCTGAAGGTGATCTCGCGCTCCTGCCCGTCGGCCAGCTCGAAGCCGACCTGGATCGCGGCGCAAGGGTCCAGACCGCTGCCCAGCCTGCCGGACAGGTGGGTGCGCGCGAGCGCCGCCGGACTCTCCAGGCTCCCGTTGCGGCCGATGAATTCGGCGCGGTCGCAGGTAACGGTCCGGTTCGCGTCGTCCGCGTCCAAGAAGGCCACCCGGTCGGGAAACTCGGTGTTGTAAGGGTTGCGCGCATAGAGCGCGCCGCTGTACGGATCGACTTCGGTGGTCAGGTGCATGACCGATCTCGGCCGCAGGTCGCCCAGCACCCATTCCACGTAGCCGGTGGCGGAAAGCCGGCGTGGCCGGCCGGAGGCGTTGCGCACCTTGAGCACGGAAAACTTGACCGCCGCGTCCATGGCTACATAGACCCACAGCTCCGATGTGATGCCGGCCTCGGTATGCTCGAACACGCTGTAGCCGAAGCCGTGCCGGCTGATGTAGGGCGTCGCGCCGCGCCTCGGGAGCGGTGCGGGCGACCAGAAATGGCCGCTTTCCTCATCGCGCAGGTAGTAGGCCTCCCCGCTCGCGTCGCATACCGGGTCGTTATGCCAGGGCGTGAGGCGGAGCTCGTGGGCGTTCTCGCCCCAGGTGTAGGACCCGCCGCTCTCCGAGATCAAGCTGCCGAAGTGTGGATTGGCCAGCACGTTCACCCAGGGCGCCGTGGTGATCTGTCCGGGTGTGGTGGTGATGACGTACTCGCGCCCGTCCGGGGTGAATCCCCCGATCCCGTTGCCCAGGATCAAATCGCGTCGCGGCAGCTCGAAAGCGGCAGGCGCCTCGTCCTGCCGGGGCCGGCTGGGCACGAGACGCGGAACGCGCACGGCGAGCGCACCGGGACGGTTGACCTGCTCCGCCATTGTCCCCGCGCTGTCGGTGACGATGGCGCGGGCGACCGTCTGGAACAGGATGCGGTCTTCCTCCGAGATCTGATCCACCGAGCGCACGAAGATGCCGCCTGGCCGATCCATCACTTGGGCTTCGAGACCCACCGCCACCAGGCCCAGGATCTGTTCGTGCAGCGCCTGCCGGTAACCGGCGCGGTCCTCGTTCCAGATCACCAGGTCCACCGCCAGCCCCTTCAGGCGCCAGTAGGCATGCGCCTGGATGAGCTGGCGCACCAGCTCGATGTTGGCCCGGTCGCCGATGCGCAGCAGCACGATAGGCAGGTCTCCGGAAATGCCATAGCCCCACAGGCCGGACTGCCCGCGCCGGTTGCGCATGAGCACGCTGGCGTCGGCACGCAGCCCGGAATGGGCGCAGAAAATCGAGTTGGCCAGCCGCGCATAGAGCTGCGCGTCCGCCTCACTGGCGTCGATCTGGCGCAGCACGACCTGAGCGTGGGTCCAGGCCAGCTCGAAGACACGGTCGGCGAGGCGCCGATCCTGATACTTCTCGACCAGGCCCAGGGCCGCATCGCGGCTGTCGCCGATGCCGAAGACCAGGTCCACATTGGCTGTCTGCTCCGGATCGATGGTGACACGACAGCGGATGGCGACCACCGGGTCGAGCACGGAGCCCTGACTGCCGGTTAGCGCCGCGCCGTCCTCCATCGCCTGGGGCGCGGCGGCGGTGCGACCGCGGCCGAGGAAGCGGACACGGTCGGTCTCGCAGGAGGGCTCGCGCGCCTCCGCGTCGTGCACGGTCATCAGGTGGAGCATCCAGGGCACCTGCTCGTCGCGGGAGCGGGGCCGGCGCGTGCACAGGATGGCCCGGCGCGGCTCAACGATCTCGGTCTGCACGAAGAGATTGCTGAATGCCGGGTGCAAAGTGTCGGCGGCGGGGGCCGCCAGCACCACCTCCGCGTAGCTCGTGACCTCGATCGTCCGGCGCGCGCCGGATCGGTTAGTGTTGCGCACCCGGCGCAGCTCGATATCGTCTTCCGGCGACACGGCGATCTCGGTATGGGTGTCGAAATCGAAACCCTCACCCCGATCGCGACGGCGAAACTCAGCGCGTCCTTCCGAGAAGATCGCCTCGTAGTGCTCCGCGCGCCGCAAAGTAGGCTGGTGCGCCGTGGACCAGACCGAACCGCTGTCGACGTCGCGCAGGTAACAGAAGGTGCCCCAGGGGTCGCGGGTGCTGTCCTCGCGCCAGCGGGTCACGGCCAGGTCCCTCCAGCGGCTGTAGCCGCCGCCCGCGTGGGTGACCATCAGGTGGTAGCGGCCGTTGGACAGCAGCTGCACCTCCGGGACCGGCGTGTCGGGCCTTTTGATCACGCGAATTGGGATCTCCGCGCCGCCCGCGGCGGACTCGATGGCGCCGGCTTCGGCGGTGTGGACATAGAACGCCGAGGCCCTGGGGAT
>JARRNE010000094.1:0-7078 GCA_037385305.1 Chromatiaceae bacterium
GTGTACGCTGGGTGAAACAAAGGGGTTCGAGACACCCCTCGCGTTGGCAGCGGCGCCTTTCGGGAACGCTCGCCAAAGGCTCCGCAAGGGCCTTATGTACACGCCGTCGTCCCGAGTGTCGGGGCCCCTCCCCGCGGGCTTGATTTGCGCTCCCAGCAAAACGCCTGGTGCCGTTACCTATCCGTAACCGACTTCGTAACCGACGTGCGTCTAGGATGGACAGGTCTGCGGCTCGGGCCCGCCCAGAGCCAGCAGCCCCTCCTGGGAGTCGGCTGCATTCAAGTGCCATCGAGAAGGGGATGTGCTTGGACAGGGGAAGTGCCATGAACGATGGGGACAAACAGTCGGACTCGGACGGGCCGTCGCTGTTTGGACGTGGCCCCCAGCTCCTCGGTGCTGCGGGATGCCATGGCCCGCTCCTTCGCCCTCGGCACCGAGGTCGCCTCACATCCCTTCGAGCTGCTGGAAGGGCGCCGGGGGTACGTCCTGTACCATCCGATCGCGGCCGCAATCGGCAAGCGTCTGATCGAGGACCGACTGCATCAGCCCTGGTACGCGCTGCTCGTGGTGGATGCGGCGACCGTGCTGCCCGCCTGGATCAGCCACACGCCGGGCCTCTCGGTCACCCTGTACCACCGGGACTTCGGACCGCTTGATCCCACCGGGCGACTGGCGGCGGCCGCGGGCCCCGAACGCTCTCCCGTCGAGCGCGCCCTCCTCCCCCGCCTCACGCGGGTGGTGGCACTGCCCGACCGGTCACAGCCGTTCGCCTTGGCTTATGCCCACCAGAACGGATGGCACGACCTCGACCCGCTCCTGTCGGGCACGCTGCTGGTACTCTGCGTGGTGGCGGTGGTCACGACCCTGTGGTTCGGCCGTTCCTTCCATGCGCGCCAGCTACATGTGCTCGGCGAGCGGGACCGGCTGTTTGTCGTGGCGAACTTCGACACGCTGACCGGGCTTCCAAACCGGGACCTCCTGAACGACCGCGTGGAGCAGGCGTTACGGCGGGCAAAGCGTCAAGGCAGCCGCCTCGGCCTGCTGTTTCTGGACCTCGATCGCTTCAAGGGCGTCAACGACCGCTTCGGACACGCCGCGGGCGACGAGGTGCTCCGTCAGGCGGCCGTCCGCCTGCGCGGCGTGCTGCGGGAGCAGGATACGCTGGCTAGGCTGCACGGCGACGAGTTCCTGGCGTTGCTCGAAGATGTCGGCTCCGACCGGGACATCGCGCAGGTCCGCGAGAAGATCAAACAGGCGCTCGTCCCGCCCTTCATCATCAAAGGCGAAGCCCTGCGGCTCACCGTCAGTATCGGCACCGCCCAGTTTCCCCGGGACGGGGCCTTTCCGGAGCGACTGCTGCGCCAGGCGGATTTCCGGATGTTTGAGGACAAGCATGTGGGTCACGCGGAAGTGGGCGGCGGAGCCGGTTGCGATGACGCCGCACTGGAACACCCGGGTGAGTCCCGGCAAACCGGCCCATAGTCCTCGCAGGTGCACCCTGAGGGCGCCGTCACCGCGGTTTCGGTGCGCCCCCCATGGCCCCCTGTGAGCGCGAGCGGCCCGAGCCCCCGGATACCCCCTGGAGCACCTTCTGCCGGCGCGCCACCCCGTCGGCACACAAGCCGCTGATGTGCCTACGCTCGAAGGCGTCTCGACCAGCGAGGGGGACGACGTCTCACCCGTCTTCCGAGCGAACCGGCTCCGTCAAAGCAAGTCGCTGCGCCTGAACAAGCGATAGCCGCCATAGGCGCATGCGGTCCCAAGAGAAGCCGGATAGATCAGGGCGTATGCGATGTAGCCCGCCTGTCCGAAGTGATCCAGGATCACGTAGGCGGTGGGGCCAAGCAGCACCAGCTGCGGGTCGAAGAGCATCATGGTGGCCGTGCGGAAGACCTGCATGGGGTTGGCCAACGCGATGGCGACCGCGGTGTCCGGGGGCAGGGATTCCCGGACCATGATGCCGAGCAGTATCAGGTCGAGGAACAGCAGCAGGGTGAGCCACACCACGAATGCGGCCCCTTGGGCGACGTCCGCGGAACGGGTGATGGTGGAGAGCAGCGTCCCGATGCCGAGGAAGCACCAGGCAAGCACCATGAGGAGCGCAGTGTAGTAGGTGAAGAGCTTCCAAGGCACGGGGGCCCCCTTGGAAACGCCCCAAACAATGGCCAGGAGCATCGCCAGCAGAACCGGCAGGAACACCACCAGAAATCGCCCGACGAGCTTTCCCCAGTACCAGGCCGCCAGGTCGATGGGGAGGGACAGCAGATACTCGAACACCCCCGCCTCCCGGTCCCCCGCCACCGAGCGGACGGTGGAGACCAGCACGAAGACAGGCAGGATGGCCATGGCAAGCTGGATATAGGTCACCATGAGGCGGGAGAGACCGGTGAAGCCCATGATGCGGGACTCGGTCACCCCGAAGGCGAACAGGAGCACGATGAGTCCACCGAAGACCAGCGAATAGACCAGGAACCACTTGGCCCGCAGGGACTCGAGGATATCGGTGTAAGCGGTCAGCCAGAGGTGTTGCATTTGAGGGCAGCCGTGTCACTTCTGAACGGTATCGAGATAGGCACCGATCTCGATGACGGTGCTGATTGCCAGGTTATCACTGAAGATCGGCATCTTGTGCTCGCCCGACGCCACCGCATGGCGCCCAGCGACCGCCTTGAGCACGCGCTCGGTGACCGTCTCGCCGTGACTTGTCCTTTTCAAGAGGGTTAGGTTCGCCGGTGTGACCTTGAGCAGACCGACCAGGGGGCCCTTGCCGTCTGCGTTGACCCCGTGGCAGTTGGCGCAGAAGAGCAGGTAGTGGGCTTGGCCGCGCTCTATGGCTTTGTCTTCCTTGGGGTCCGCCTGGACCCAGGTGGAAGCGCTGATGGCGGCCAAGGCCGTCCCGAACAGAATTGATCTCGTACCCATGACGTCATCACCTCTGTGAAACGATCCGATCGTCGCCCCGCCCCCTGCGGCCGGGAGCATGCAGGGTGTGTGGAGCAGATCGACGGCCAGCGGCTCCCTATTGCCTCTGAGGCGGAGCACCCTCCATGTGCATCTTGCGCCCGCCGTGCCTGTCGACAGCCAGGTGGTGCGCCTCAGCCTGCGCAAAGGTCAGCGCACCGGGCTGAGGCTCCGATTGCGCCCCCAGGCCATAGTCCATGGGCGTCACCTGTCCGGGCAGGTAGTAGGCCTTGCGGGCATCGATCCACTTGCCCGTGCGCCACTGCGTCACCCAGATCTCCGTGCCCGGCGCGTTACGGAAGGGCTGGTCCTGCAGCCAGATGACGGCGCAGCCGATGTCGTCGAAGAAGTGTACCTTGGGGCGCCCTCGTGCCGACCTCGCCCGGATCTCGGCCGCGTGCTTGCGGTCGGAGAGCACCATACGGCAGCGCTCGCAGGTCTGGCGGTCCCACTTCACGGCGACCGGACCGGTCCCCGCGTCGCGGGAGCAGGCGGTCAATCCCTGAAGCATCAGCGCCAGAAAGCCTAGGCCGAGCAATCCAATGGCCCGCCCGCGGGTATGGCTGCTCGAGCTGGAACGAGGTCGCGGCGTATTCATCTAGCACCTAGCTGAGTCTGGATTGGCATCGCCACGTACCTGGGCGGTTCGGCCGTCTTTGGCGGACTGGGTCCGTGGGGGATGCAGCGCTGACGGCAAACAACCCCCCGGCTGAGCCACCCTTCGATGAGAATCGTCCCGCCGGCATGCCGAGCTTGCCCCGCTCTTCATCAGGCGCTGGCCGCCCTGGGCTTCCTGCCCACCTCCTGCGCCTCGTCCATTCGAATGTGTGCGAGAAGCGCCGCGTAGCGGGAAAGCACCCCGAGAAACCGCAGCCGATCCGGCCCCGCCACCGTGCCCTCCCACGTGAGTCCCTGGTCCGAGCTCGCGAAGGCCCAGTCGGCGATGGCCCGGGCGAAGGCCGGATCCGCACGGAGCAAGCCCACGGAGCAGTGCAGGCGGCTCGCCAGATCGACCAGATCCGCCACCCGGTCATCCAGCACCACACGGCCCTGGTCGAGCTCGATGACCCGATTGACCAGGGCCGCCACCTCGTCCAGCCGATGACTCGAGATCAGCATGGCTGCGGTGTGCTGCTTCTCGGCGAGCAGCTGAAAGAAGATGCGCCTGGCTTCCGGGTCCAGGTTGGCCGCGGGCTCGTCAAGCACCAGGAGCTCGCTGTCGCGGCCAAGGGCAATGGCGATGAGAAGCTTCTGCTTCTGCCCCCCGGAGAGCTTCACAAAGGGCTGATGCCGGAACCGCTCCGCCTCCAGTCCAAGCCGACTTGCCACTTCGAGCATGCGGTTGGGGTCGGCACCGCAGACCCCCGCAGCGAAGTGCACCAGCTGGCCGACCGGCATCTTCAGGGGCGGCGGCAGCTGCGGGACGAAGCCGACGCGGGAGAGCACCTCCGGCCGGTTGGCCCTCGGATCCAAGCCGTCCACCGTGATGCTGCCCCCGTAGCGGTACTCCCCCAGCAGGCAGCGGATGAGGGTGGTCTTGCCGGCCCCATTGGAGCCGACGAGGGCAACCCGATGCCTGCGCTCCACCACCAGATCGAGGGACTTCAGCACCTCCTGCCGGCCGAAGCGTTTGACGACCTCTTCGAAGCGAATCATCGGCGCTCCTGGGCAGCGGCAGACAACCGAAACGGTTCGGGGCGCGCGGCGCTTGATGCCACCGGCGGCCCCCTCACAGCATCGTCTCTAGCCCCTTGACCTTGTAAGTCAGGGATCCGGTTGGACAGACATCCACGCACAGGCCGCAGCGGGTGCAGTCGGCGGCCACCTCCACCTGGGCCTTCCGGGCGCGGCCCTTGATCGTGATATCGAGCACGTGGGGGACCAGGCAGACCTTGCGGCAGTCCCCTTCGTGATGGCAGGAGCGGACGTTGTACTGCACGCGCACGGGCGAGAAGAGCCCGACCACGCCGTAGGTGATGCCGATCGGGCAGATGTACCGGCACCAGGCGCGCCGGGAGACGAAGATCTCGAAGAGCAGGAGCGCCGCCACCCACAGCAGGGCCAGGCCCGGTCCGTAGATGAGCGCCCGGCTCACGATACCCGTGGGCGAAATGGTCTCGAACACCGTGTAGCCGCTGGCGGCGGTGAGGACTGCGAAGATGACGTAGAACACCGGGCGCACCCCGCGGTGGAACTTGATGTCCCGCGCCCAGTGACGGGCCGCAAGCTTCAGGTGCAGGGCCTCCGCCCACTCCGCCAGGAGGTGATAGGGGCAGCACCAGGAGCAGAAGGTGCGCCCCCCCACCAGCCACCAGAGCACCAAGACAGTAGCGGTGCCGATGAGGAGATTCCGCACCACGTGCTTGTAAGCGAGCATGACCTGCAGCGCGGCGTTCAGGTCCGCAAAATGGAAGCCCACGACGCGGGAGGCGGTCATCGCCCCTTCCACCAGCTGCACGTCGAAGTGGTAAGAGACGACGAACAGCAGATTGATAACGATGAGGGTCGTCCAGCGGCGCCGACGCCACTTGTGCCGCTTGCGGGTAGCGGCGTGCGCGTCTTCGATCGCATGGAGCTGCTTCTTTCCCAGACGTTCCTTGCTCTTCGCGAGATAGATCTCCCGGACCTCGGGCGACTGCTGCTCGGGGGTAGGACGCTCCAGCGTGAGGCCGATGAGCTGCTTGAAGGAATCGACGACGTAGCTCATACGGGGATGCTCGTCGTCTTGTCGATATCGACCACGATAGCCGCGGGCTCGGCCGGGCAGATCATCTCGCACACCCCGCACCCGACGCAGCCGTCCTTGACCACGGGCCCCTGGCGCTTGCCGCCGCCGGGCAAGGGCTCCAGCGCGATGGCGTGCCGGGGCGGGCACTGGTTCGGGTCGCCGGACGGGGGCGTGCCCGCGGCACATTCGGCGATGCGGATCTCGATGGGACACTGGCGCACGCAGAGGTCGCACAGATCCAGGTCATAGGGGTGGTCCGCAACCGGGATGGGCTTCCAGCGGTCCACCTCGGCATAGCGCAGCTTCCCCGGGAAATCAGCCCCCCGGGCCTGCCCCTTGAAGCCCTTGCCCTGACGCGCCAGACAGGCGTGCGGCCGCGCCAGCCGGGCAAACCCCATTCGTGACTGGGCCGGGTAGTCGATGGTGTGGGCCAGGGCCCCCGTGGGGCACGCCAACACACACTGCAGACCGTCGCAGGAGAAGTCGCAGGCCTGGGCGCGGGCCTCGATGTGGGGTGTCCCCACGCCCACGCCGTCCAGCAGGTCCGAGAGCTTGATCGCCTCCACCGGGCAGACCTGCACGCACTGACCGCACTTGATGCAGGCGGCCAGGAATTCCTGCTCGTTGAGCAGGTGCTTGATGGCCCCCGGGGGGCGGAGCCGGGTATTGGTCCTGGCCAGCACCGGCACCAACCCCATCAGGGAGGCGCCTACCATGCCCGCCGTAAGTCCGACGGTGCGCAGGAACTCCCGCCGATTCTGGGCACGGCGCACCGGCGACTGGGCCTTCTTCGCGGGCTTTCGGCTCGATTGCTCGTTCATCGTCATCTCGGTGGGCGCATTCAGCGCCCGTCAGGTTCAATCGCGGCCCAGGGATTCGCGCAAGGCATCCAGCGCATCGAAGCCGCCGCTGCCGGGCGCAGCCGGCTTTGCAGTCTTCTCCGGGGGCGCCTCTTTGGGCTTCGGCGGGGTGCGCGCCGCCGCGGTCATTAGGGGGTGCGGATCCCGCAGCACGAGGTCCGGCGGGCTGAAGGGGGCCAGCCGCTCCAGGAAATCCAATACCTCGAGCATCGGCGTTCCTTTGAAGAACTGGGCGGGGGGCACGTCCATCCAGATGCGGTCCGCGTAGCTGTAGAGCTGGTAGGGGGTGTCGCCGATGCCATCGTGATTCCGGTCGAAGCCCTCGTAGTCATCCCAGTAGTTGCCCCGCCAGAGGTTGCGGTTGGCGGTCTTCCCGCTCTCCACCGCGATCTGGGTGATGTTCCCCTTGAAGCGGTTGCCCTCGAAGACGTTGCCCTTCCAGTCGTTCAGGAAGCGGACACCGATGCCGTTGTAGGCGACCAGGTTGTCCCGGATGCGGTTGGTGGTGTCCGGCTGGTAGGGGGAGACA
>JARRNE010000095.1:0-11638 GCA_037385305.1 Chromatiaceae bacterium
CCCTTGTGCAGGGTATCCCGCTGGATGAACTTGCCGTAGGAGTTGCCGATCATGAAGTCCGGCTTGTCCGTGAAGACCAGCGAGCGGAAGTGCCACAGATCGGCGCCGGTGTAGACCTGGCCGCTCGTCCCGTAGGGGGAGCCCGCCAGCACCCGCTCCACCTCCTTTTTCCAGCGCTTGTTGGCGTGGTGACAGAGGATGTGGGTGGGCTCGACGCCCAGCTCCAGCAGAGACTTCACCATCCCGAGGACAAAGTCGGCGTCACCGTAGAGGGCGAACTTCTTGCCGTGCAGCCAGGCATGGCTGTCCGTCATCATGTCCACCAGACGCCCCCGCTCCTTGGCCAGGGATTCCGGGATCGGCTTGCCGGTCAGCTCGGAGACCTTCATCAGGAAGTCGTCGGTCCACTCAAGCCCCATCGGAATATTGATCTGGGTTGCAGGCTGATGCCAGACGCCCTCCACGAACTTCTTCGTCTTCGAAAGCTGCCAGGGCTGGAGCAAGAGAGTGTCGATGGCATTGGGGGCGTCCTTGACCTCGGCCTGGGCCGTGCCCCCGGCGTACATCCGGTATTCCCCGTCTGCGGGGGTGTCCAGAACCTCGGTGGGATCGCACAAGAGGCTGTAGTCGACCCCCATCTCCTTCATCATCCGGTGCATGACCCGGTAGTTGCCCAGGTAGGTCTCGAAGCCCGGCACCAGGTTGATCTTGCCGTTGCTCCCCACCTGTTTGTCGTCCATGGCGTTCAGGGTGAAGTAGCGGAGAATGCCCTCGAACATGTTGTCCCACCCGGTGGTGTGCGAGCCCACGAAGCTCGGAGTGTGGGCGAAGGGCACCGGGAACTCCTCGGGGATATGCCCGTTCTTCTTGGAGTTCGTGATGAAGGCATTGAGGTCGTCGCCGATGACCTCCGCCATGCAGGTGGTGGACACGGTGATCATGTCCGGCTTGTAGAGGGCCTTGGCGTTCTCCAGCCCGTCGAACATGTTCTTCTGCCCGCCGAAGACCGCCGCGTTCTCCGTCATGGAGTCGGACACGCAGGCAATCGGCTCCTTGAAGTGGCGGTTGAAGTAGGTGCGGAAGTAGGCCACACACCCCTGGGAGCCATGCACGTAAGGCAGGGTCTTCTCGAAGCCGAGGGCACAGAGCACCGCCCCGAGGGGCTGACAGGCCTTGGCCGGGTTGATGGTGAGGGCCTCGCGCTTGAAGTTGAGCTCCTTGTACTCCTCCGTCGTCGTCCACTGGAATGCCTCCTCGATCTTCGCCGCGTCGTGGCGCTCCTCGACGGTGCTCTGCTTGCGGGCGAGGTTCTCCCGATAGTCCTCGTCCCGGAACAGGGGATAGCTCGGCTTGATGTTGTCGACAGTCTGGGTCATGGGTGTGCTCCTACCGCGCCGCTAATCCGCGGACAACGGCTTGAATGAAATCGGACGCTCGGATCGTTTGAACCGCAGAGACGCTGAGAACACAGGGAGCGTGGAAAAGAACTCGTAGGATGTGCTGAGCGCAACGAAGCGCATCAGCCTCTCTCGATGCGGTTCGTGCCTCACCGTATCTACGGTGTCCTCTGCACCCTCCGCGTCTCCGCGGTTCGGTCTGCTATCAGGCGCTGGCCGCCACCGGCGCAGCCGCAGACTCTTTCTGCCGCCAGGGCGCGATCAGCTTGCTCCAGCAGGGGTTGTTGATGGTCAGGTCCATATCCCTGGCGAAGATGGCGAAGCCGTCGTAGCCGTGATACGGGCCCGAGTAATCCCAGGAGTGCATCTGGCGGAAGGGGATGCCCATCTTCTGGAAGATGTACTTCTCTTTGATGCCGGAGCCGATCAGGTCGGGCTTGATTCGCTTGACGAACTCCTCGAGCTCATACCCCGTGATATCGTCGTAGAGCAGTGTCGCCTTGCCCATCGCCTTGATGGTGCGGTCGTAGTCGTCGTTGTGGGCAAACACGTACCCGGTGCCGACGACCTCCATCCCCCGGTCCTCGTAGGCGCCGATCACGTGCCGCGGACGCAGGCCCCCGACGTAGAGCATCACCTTCTTGCCTTCCAGACGCGGGCGGTACTTGGCGATCACCGCTTCGTACTGGGCGCGGTACTGCTCGATCACCCGCTCGGCATTGACCTGGATCGTCTCGTCGAACATCGACGCGATCTTGCGCAATGATTCGGCGATCTTGGTCGGCCCAAAGAAGTTGTACTCAAGCCACGGGACCCCGTACTTCTCCTCCAGGTGTCGGGCAAGGTAGTTCATCGAGCGGTAGCAGTGGATGAGGTTGAGCTTGACCTTCGGGATCAGCTCGATCTCGGACAGGGTGCAGTCCCCGGGAAGCTGAGCGACCACGCGCAACCCGAGCTCCTCAAGCATCATCCTCGAGCTCCAGGCGTCGCCACCGATGTTGTAGTCACCAGTGATGCACACGTCGTAGGGCGTAGTCTCGAACGACTCGTCACCGTCACGGTTGGAGATGACCCAATCGCGGATAGAGTCATTGGCGATGTGGTGGCCGAGAGACTGCGACACGCCGCGGAAGCCTTCACAGCGCACCGGCACCACCGGCTTGTCGAGCTCCTTGGCCTTTTTCTTCGCCACCGCCTCGATGTCGTCGCCGATGAGCCCGATCGGGCACTCGGACTGGACGGTCACACCCTTGCTCAGGGGAAACAGCGACTCGATCTCCGTGATCAGCTTGTCGAGCTTCTTGTCACCTCCGAACACGATGTCTTTCTCCTGGAAGTCCGAGGTGAAGTTCATGGTGCCGAAGGTGTTCACCCCGGTCATGCCCACGTAGTAGTTGCGCCGCCCGGCGCGGGAGTACTGACCGCACCCGACCGGTCCGTGGGAGATGTGGATCATGTCCTTGATGGGGCCCAACACCACCCCCTTCGATCCCGCGTAGGCGCAGCCGCGAATCGTCATCACCCCGGGCTGGGACTTGCGGTTGGAGGTGATGCACTTCTTCGACTGCTCGACCGATTGGTCGTTGACCGCCAGGTGCTTGGCGCGGTCCTTCTTGGTCTTGTCCGGGTAGACTTCGAGAACCTCCTGGATGAGGTCGAGTGTCTCTTTACGAGTCAATGCTGTCATATTGGCTTTCCGAGTTAGGGCGCGCGGCTAATCCGCTGACGAGATGCCCAATGGAACGTAAGGGGCACCCCTCTCCGAGGAGGGGGAAAACAGCACCGGCTTGCCCTTCCTTAGGCTGCGGCCTCCTCGGCAGCGGTCTTGCCGATGATGCTCTCGTCCTCTTCCTCCAGGATGCCGAACTCCATCAGCAGGTCCTCGAGCTCGTCCATCGTGATCGGGGTCGGGATCACCATCTTATCGTTGGTGAGAATCTTCTTCGCCAGGGTCCGGTACTCGTCGGCCTGCTTGTGTGTGGGGTCGTACTCGATGACCGTCATGCGGCGGATCTCCGCGCGCTGCACGACGTTGTCCCGAGGGATGAAGTGGATCATCTGGGTACCGAGCTTGGCTGCGAGGGCCTCGATCAGCTCATCCTCGCGGTCGGTATTACGGCTGTTGCAGATCAGGCCCGCCAGACGCACCTTGCCGGAGCTCGCATACTTCACGATGCCCTTGGAGATGTTGTTGGCCGCGTACATGGCCATCATCTCGCCGGAGCAGACGATGTAGATCTCCTGGGCCTTGTTCTCGCGAATCGGCATGGCGAAGCCGCCGCAAACCACATCGCCGAGCACGTCGTAGAAGACGAAGTTCAGCTCCTCGTCGTAGGCGCCCTCTTCCTCGAGGAAGTTGATGGCGGTGATGACGCCGCGGCCGGCGCAGCCGACGCCGGGCTCGGGGCCGCCGGACTCGACGCACTTGATGCCGGCGTAGCCGGCCTTCAGCACGTCGTCGAGCTCCAGGTCCTCGACCGAGCCCGCCTCAGCGGCCAGGTGCATGATGGTCTCCTGGGCCTTGGAGTGCAAAATCAGGCGGGTGGCGTCGGCTTTGGGGTCGCAGCCGACAATCATGATCTTCTGTCCGAGCTCGGTGAGGCCTGCGACCAGATTCTGGGTGGTGGTGGACTTACCGATACCGCCTTTACCGTAGATGGCGCATTGACGCAGTGCCATTGTCGATCTCCTGGTTTGCTCGCTGCTCGCAGCGGGTGGAATGAAGCTGCCTTCACCCAATGGCTAGCATGCACCGTGCCATGCGTGGAATACCATACTATGTCATTGTTTTAAATAGCTCGTCTCAGATATCAAAGGGCTTTACGGCTTGGTAGCATAGGCGACAAAGCTGCAGGCCCTGTATGGATAACAACAGACAAACCGAACAAGGCCCCGCCGCGCGGGCACCTTCCCTGCCGGCCACCGCCCGCCTTCCGATCAACCGGTGCAACCTGCCCCCGGTCATCCTCGGCAGCCTGACCTACCAGCGCCACCCCGTGCCGTTGGACATCGACGGCATCCGCGTCTTCCACGCGGACCTGTTTGCTGCTCTGGCGCCGGTGAAGGAGCATCCGGAGCGGGCGCAGCGCTTCATGGACTACATGGCAGCCCACTTCTGTCTGGATCACCTGGAGGATGCGGGACTCCAGCCCGGCCGCCGCCGCAAGCAGCGGGCAAATGCGGACTACCGACGGACGCGAGGGAGCGGTCCTGAAGAGCTGGGCCGAAACCCGCTTCGGCCTGATCGCGCGCCATCACGCAGGTAGCCTGGGGGACCGGGACAGCGACGCCCGGCATGCCTTCATGCGCCAGGCGGCCGCCGGCATCTACGCCACCAACGCGATCGAGGCCCAGCTGGACCTGCTCTACACCTACTGCCAGTACGAGCTGGCCCGCCAGCATCCGGAGGGCTCTCACCTCACCCTCTACCGGGGCATCAACCGCATCGACGAGCATGAGATCCTGGAGCGCGACGCGCACAACCGTTACCGGGTACTGCTCAACAACCTGAACAGCTTTACCAGCAACCGGGAGCGCGCCGACGAGTTCGGCGACTACATCCTGGAGGCAGAGGTCCCGCTGCCCAAGGTCTTCTTCTTCAACCGCCTGCTCCCGGGCATGCTGAAGGGAGAGGATGAGAACGTGGTGATCGGGGGGGTCTACGAGGTCGCCATTTCCTCCGGTTGACGCGCCGGCGCCGGCCCCGACCACAACACGGCGCCCGGTCTTGGCACCGATGCGGCTAAGCCGGAATCCTGGAGCATGCGTGTGCCCTTGGGTCCTGTTCCACGGGCTCACCTTCTGAAACCGCGGGTGGGGCATGCTGTCGTCGAAACCCGGAACAGCAGAGGCGCAACCCATGCAGACTGAGAGTATGAGCTTTGAGGCGTGGCAGGAGCGTTTTGCGACCGACGCGGCCTGCGCCGAAAAAGATCGCCGGGCGGCGCTGGCCCGAGGGCTCTCGCTGTGCGCATTGTGGCCACGTGCACGAGTGGTACTACACCCGCGGCGCCGACGGCGTGGCTCTCCCGCCAAGCTCATCACCGCGTAAAATCGCGTTGATGCCAAGACGTTGCATATGCAGATAAAATATATCACGATTGCAGTCTGCAACTATTGAACGGATGGAACCGCCATCATTACTTCTGCCCAAATCCGTGCCGCCCGCGGGCTGCTTGGCATCGACCAGCGGCGGCTGGCCGAGGCTGCCAGCCTGTCGCTGCCGACGATTCAACGTATGGAGGCAAGTGAAGGCCAGGTGCGCGGGAATGTGGATTCCCTCGTCAAGGTCGTCTACGCGTTGGAGAAGGCGGGAGTGGAGCTGATCGGTGAGGGCGCAGTGAGCAGCGGTGGGGGGCGCGGGGTGCGGCTCAAGGCGCCTGGGCCGGCTGCGGACACATACTGAGCGTGGAAACCGGCTTGTGGCTTGCCGCGCTTGCGGTGGCGTTGGCGCTCGCCTCATCAGGGGCGTCTCTCGGCGCGGGGCGCCGGCCTCACCTCCTGCGCATGCTTGCCATGCCGCTCCTCGGCCTTGCCGGCCTGGCGGCCCTGGTAGCGGGTCTGGTCGCGCTGGGTGAGGGCAGGGCGATCACGGCAACCCTCCCGCTGGGCCTGCCGTGGCTCCCCTGGCGGGTCCGGTTGGATGCCCTCGCCGGCTTCTTCCTCGCCGTGATCGGAGTGGTGACCTGCGGCGTTGGTCTCTACGGTCCGGCCTACGTGCGGGCCCTCGAGCACGGGCGCGACTCGCTGATCGTCCTCGGGGGGTTCACCGGCCTGTTCCTGACCGGCATGCTCCTGGTCACGCTGGCGGACGACGCCTTCCTTTTCATGGTGGCTTGGGAGCTGATGTCCCTGTCCTCCTACTTCCTGGTCGCCTTCCAACACGAGAACGCCGCCAACCGTCGCGCCGCATTCCTGTACCTGCTGATGGCACACGTGGGAGGCTTGTCCATTCTGCTCGCATTCGGCGTTCTCGCGTCATTCGGCGGGAGCTTCGCCTTCGAGGCGATGCGCACCGGTGCGATGCCGTTTGGCTGGGCGAGCGTCGCCTTCCTGCTGGCGTTCCTCGGCTTTGGCATGAAGGCGGGACTGGTCCCGCTCCACGCCTGGCTGCCGGAGGCCCACCCCGTGGCGCCGTCGCACATCTCGGCGCTCATGTCCGCCGTCATGCTGAAGGTGGCGGTGTACGGCTTTCTCCGTGTGGTCTTCGATCTGCTGCATCAGTTTCATTGGCAGTGGGGCGTCGCGCTCCTGCTGGTCGGCAGCTTCTCCGCCCTGATGGGTGTGCTCTATGCCCTGATGCAGCATGATCTGAAGCGGCTCCTCGCGTACCACTCGGTCGAGAACCTGGGCATCATCTTCATCGGCCTCGGCCTGTCCGTCGTCTTCCTGGGCACGGGCCACCCGGTGCTGGGCAGCCTGGGCCTCATCGCCGCGCTCTACCACACCGTGAACCATGCGCTGTTCAAGGGTCTGCTGTTCCTGGGGGCGGGCGCGATCCTGCACAGCAGCCACGAACGGGATCTCGAGCAGATGGGAGGCCTGCTGCGGCGGATGCCCTGGACCGGGCTCTTCTTCCTGGTCGGCTGCATCTCGATCTCCGCCTTGCCCCCCTTCAACGGCTTCGTGTCCGAATGGCTGACCTTTCAGGCGGCGCTGCAGGCCTGGCAGCTCGACAGCGGCGTCCTGCGCAGCCTGATCCCGATCGCCTCCGCGGTGCTGGCCCTGACCGGCGCGTTGGCAGCGGCCTGTTTCGTCAAGGTCTACGGCGTTGCCTTCCTCGGCCAGGCCCGCAGCCGGCACGTGCGCCGAGCCCGGCCCGTCCCTATGGGCATGCGTGCGGGCCAGGGGCTGCTCGCCGTGTTTTGCCTGGTGCTCGGCATCTTCCCCACCGGCGTCATCGAGGTTATCGACGCGGTGCCGCGGCAGATCCTCGGCAGCGGGCTGCCGGAGGCGAGCGCTCACGGCTGGCTGTGGCTGACACCAGTCTCGGCCGCCACTGCCAGCTACAGTGCCCCGCTGCTGGCCGTGATTCTCGGGGTCGTTGCCGCCGGCGTGGCCTGGACGCTGCGTCGTGGGGCCGTCCGGCGGGTACGCCGGTGCGATGCCTGGGATTGCGGATTCGCACCACCGGCGGCGCGGATGCAGTACACCGCCACCGCCTTCGCCCAGCCGATCCGGCGGGTGTTCGGTCTGCTGTTTCACGTGGAGGAGGGGGTGGATGCAGGCGAGGGCGCCGCGGCCCGGTACCGCCTGAGGGTCCGCGACCGTGCCTGGGGCCTGCTCTATGCGCCGGTGGCGCAGGCCGTCGAGTTTGCCGCACGGCGGGTGGTGCGGCTGCAGTCGGGCAATATTCGCGTCTATCTCGGGTGGACGCTTGCAACGCTGGTGGCGCTGCTGTGGATCATCGCGTGACCGCCGCTGCCTGGGGAGTGGCCCTGTTGCAGGGCCTCTTGTACGCCGCCTTGGCGCCCCTGCTGGTGGGCTGGGTCCGCAAGGTCAAGGCGGCGCTGCAGAACCGACGCGGGGCCCCGTTGATCCAGCCCTACCGGGATCTGCGCAAGCTCCTGGCCAAGGACGCGCGGGTCGCCCACACCGCATCGCCCCTGTTCCAGGTCGCCCCTTACGTCGTCTTCGCCACCACCTGGCTCGCCGCGTCCGCCATCCCGCTCCTGGCGACCGGCCTGCCGACCGCTGCGATCGCCGACATGATCGTGCTGGTGGGTCTCTTGGCCCTCGGGCGCTTCTTCCTCGCGCTGGCCGCGATGGATGTCGGGACCGCCTTCGGTGGCATGGGGGCCTCGCGGGAGATGCTGATCGCGGCGCTGGCCGAGCCCGCCATGCTCATGGCGGTCTTCACCCTGGCGATGACGGCGCACAGTACCAACCTGGCGACGGTTGTGGACTATAACCTCACGAACGCCCTGGTCCTGCGGCCGTCTTTTCTGTTCGCCCTCGGCGGTCTGCTTCTGGTGGCAATCGCGGAAACAGGGCGTATCCCGGTGGACAACCCCGCCACCCATCTCGAGCTCACGATGATTCACGAGGCAATGCTGCTGGAATACTCCGGGCGGCACCTGGCACTGATGGAATGGGCGGCCCAGATCAAGCTGCTCCTGTACGGCACCCTGATCGCTAACACCTTTCTTCCGTGGGGGATCGCGGAGCACCTGACGCCCGCCGCGCTCGCGTTGGGTCTGGTCGCCATTGTCTTCAAGCTCGTCCTGCTGGCGGCTGCCCTGGCGGTCGCGGAGACGGTGCTCGCCAAGATGCGCCTGTTTCGGACGCCCGCCTTCCTGAATCTGGCCCTGTTGATGTCCCTGCTTGGCCTATTGAGCTACGTCATCTTGGAGGTGGGCACATGAGCCTTACAGGTCTTCCACTGCTCCAGCAGTTGCTGCTAGTGCTTGCGGCGCTCGTGCTCTTCACCTCCTTCGCGCTGCTTGCCCAAGCCCGGCTCGTCTCCGCGATCCACGTCTTCGCGTGGCAAGGGGTCCTGGTGGCGGCGGTGACGACCCTTGTCGCCGCGGCCGGTCAGCTGCACCACCTCTACTTCTCGGCGCTGCTCACTTTGCTCCTCAAGGGGCTGGCCATTCCTTGGATGCTGCATCGACTGGCGCGGCGCCTCGGGTTGGCGCGCCACGTGGAATCCCTGCGGGGGCCCGCCCTCACCATCATGGCCGCCGTGGGCCTGGTCATCTTCAGCTACTGGCTGGTGCTGCCCATGGTGCAGGAGTCCCTCGTTTTCACCCGCAACATCATCGCGATCAGCCTGGCGGTGGTGCTCATCGGCCTCTTGACAATGGTCTTTCGCCAGCAGGCCCTGGTCCAGGTCCTGGGGTTCATGTCGATGGAGAACGGCCTGTTCCTGGCCGCCGTCTCGGCGACCGGCGGGATGCCCCTCGCCGTGGAGCTGGGCGTGGCCTTCGACGTCTTGGTGGCCATGGTGCTGTTCGGGGTGTTCTTCTTCCAGATCCGCGAGAGCATCGATTCCCTCAACGTGGACCGGCTCAACCGGCTCACGGAGACTGCGGGGGAAGGGGATTGAGCGCGCTCCTGCTGATGCTGCTGACACCGGCGGCGGGTGCCATCACGCTCGCCCTGTTGCCCCGGCTTGCATGGGCCGGCTGGGTGAACGTGGGGGTGTCGGCCGTTTGCCTCGGCGCGGCGGCTGCCTTGGCCTGGATGGTGGGCGTCCATGGGGAGGTGGCGGGCCACAGCTTCCGGGTCGACGCCCTGAACGGCTATCTGGTGGTGCTGACCGCGTTTGTCGGGTTCACCACCGCGATCTTCTCCCGTCCCTACATGCGCTACGTATGCATGAGGGGCCGCATCGGGGAGCGGCGCATGCGCCTCTACCACGCGATGTACCAGGCCTTCATGCTCACCATGCTGCTCGCGCTCACCACGGACAACCTTGGAGTGCTCTGGGTGGCGGTGGAGGGGGCGACACTCGCCACGGTGCTCCTCGTGTCCCTCTATCGCACACCCGAGGCGGTGGAGGCGGCCTGGAAATATTTCGTCCTCTGCGGTGTCGGGATTGCGTTGGCGCTCTTCGGGACGGTCCTCACCTACTTTGCCTCGCAGCAGGTGATGACGGACCCGGAGGCGGGACTCCTCTGGAGCGCCCTATATCAGCGTGCCGGTGAGCTTCAGCCGATGGTAATGCGGCTCGCCTTCGTGTTTTTGCTGGTGGGCTATGGGACCAAGGTCGGGCTGGTCCCCATGCACCAGTGGCTGCCGGATGCCCACTCCGAAGGTCCCACCCCCATGTCGGCGGTACTCTCCGGCCTGCTCCTGAACGTTGCGCTCTACGCGGTCGTGCGCCTCAAGATGCTGGTGGACGGGTCCCTCGCAGCCACCGCCACACCGCACCTCGCGGGCCACCTCCTGATGGGCTTCGGGCTGGTGTCCTTCCTGACTGCAGCCCTCTTTCTGCACCGCCAGCGCGACGTCAAGCGCATGTTCAGCTACTCGTCCATCGAGCACATGGGGCTGATGACGTTCGGCTTCGGTCTCGGCGGCCCGCTTGCCACCTTTGCGGCGCTCTTGCACATGCTGGTGCACTCCTTCACCAAGTCGGCCATCTTCGCAACCGTTGGTCATGCCGCCCACATTGCCGGAACCCAGTCCATCGACCACATCCGCGGCCTGATCCGCACACAGCCGGCGGTCGGCTGGTCGCTCCTGATCGGCGTGGTCGCGATCGCGGGCTTTCCACCGTTCGGCCTGTTCACCAGCGAGTTTCTGCTCCTCACCGCCACCATGAAGTCCCAGCCCTGGCTCACCCTGGCCTTGCTGACGGGGCTCGCGGTGGCCTTCGCCGGCCTGTTCCGGCACGTGCATCCCATGGTCTACGGCGTCGCGCCCCAGGGTCAGCAGCCGGTACTGGCGAACATGGTGCCGGTGGCCGTGCACCTCGGAGCGGTGCTGTTGCTCGGCCTCTCCATCCCCCCATCCCTCGCGCGCTGGTTGGATATGGCGACCGGGCTGATTACGGGGACCCACCTGCTGTGAGCCGCTTCGACTGGCTGTCGGAATTTCTCGCCCGGCTGGAGGACGAGCATGTGATGGTCCGGCGGGGAGACGTCTCGTCGCTGGCACCGGCCCACCGCCTGGTCCTTGACGCCGAGGATTGGGGCACGGCGGGCCGGGTGGCGGCGGGCCTCGGCTGCCGCTGGGCTGGCATCTGGGGCGACCCGCAGGAGGCGGATGTGGTGGTGCGCGCCTGCCTGGAGCACGCGGGGGACTACCTGGTGCTCCAAACCGAGGTGCCCATCGGCCAGGCCCTGCTCGCCTCGCATACACCCTATTTCCGAGGAGCCAATCGGCTAGAGCGGCATGTGCACGATCTGTGCGGTGTGGCGCTGCGGGATCACCCGGACCAGCGCCGCTGGACCCGCCACCAGGCATGGCCCGACGGCGAGTTTCCCTTGCGGGTGGACTATCCGGCGACGGGCCGTTCGCCCGGGCGCACGCGGGCGGACGCCGATTATCCGTTCGCGCCGGTGCAGGGCAGCGGCGTCTACGAGATCCCCGTCGGCCCTGTCCATGCCGGCATCATCGAGCCCGGCCATTTTCGCTTCCAGGCGGTGGGGGAGGAGGTCCTGCGCCTCGAGGAGCGGCTGGGGTACGTGCACAAGGGGGTTGAGAAGCTCGCGGTGGGACGCGACCCCGCTGGGCTCGCCCGGCTCGCCGGACGTGTCTCGGGGGACTCGACGGTCGCCCACACCTGGGCGGCC
>JARRNE010000095.1:11708-14329 GCA_037385305.1 Chromatiaceae bacterium
GCGTGCGACAGGCTGCGCCGTCCCGCCGCGGGCGACGATGCGGCGCGCCCTGATGTGTGAGCGCGAGCGCATCGCCAATCACTTGGGGGACATCGGCGCCATCTGCAACGACGTGGCCTTCACCTTTGCCCATGTGCAGTGTGCGCGCCTGCGGGAGAGCTGGCAACGGCGCAGCGGTACGCTCTTCGGTCACCGCGTCATGATGGATGCCATCATCCCCGGAGGGGTGGGCCGGGACCTGAGACCCGAGGCGGCGGCCATGCTCCGGCAGGATCATGCGGCGCTGCGCCGGGCGATGGAGCCCCTGTTCGATGTCATCGAAGATCATCCGTCCCTGGACGACCGGCTGCTCGGGACCGGGCGACTGGACGCGACGGACGCTGTTGCGCTCGGCTGTACGGGTTACGTCGCCAAGGCCAGCGGTCAGGGCTACGATGTCCGGCGCGACAATCCCTACCCACCCTACGATGTGCTCAGCGTGGAGGGTGCGGTGGAGACCGGGGGGGACGTAGCCGCCCGCGTGGGGGTGCGCATCGCGGAGATGCGCGGGAGCCTTGCCCTGCTGGACCAGCTGCTCGATGCGCTTCCGGACGGGGCGATCCACACACCGCTGCCGGCCCCCGCACCGCACGCGATGGGCCTGGGACTGGTGGAAGGCTGGCGGGGGGAGGTGCTGAGCTTCGTTCGCTTTGCCGCCGACGGACGCATCGCCCGCTTCTTTCCCCGGGATCCCAGCTGGTTTACCGGGCCCGCCATGGAGCGCCTGATCCTCGGCAATATCGTCCCCGACTTTCCCGGCTGCAACAAATCGGTGAACGGGTCCTACTCGGGCCAGGACCGTTAGGAGGGTGGCATGTTAAGGATTCTGCGGCAGGCGTTGGGCACCGGCATCGTCACGGAGGATGGTCCGGCGGGCGGGGAAGCGGAGCTGGAGCGCCTGGGCATCAGGCTGCGCCGCCACATCGGGGAGCGGTTCGGCCGCAGCCTCGCCATTCGCCAGGTCGATGCTGGCTCCTGCAACGCCTGCGAGCTCGAGATCCATGCCCTGAACAACCCCTATTACGACGTGGAGCGGTTCGGTGTTCATTTCGTGGCATCGCCCCGACACGCCGATGCCCTGCTGGTGACAGGCCCCGTCTCGCGGCACATGGAAACGGCGCTGCGCCGCACCTGGCTTGCGACGCCCGCCCCCAAGCTCGTGATCGCGGCGGGCAGCTGTGCCTGTACCGGGGGCGAGTTCGGGATCTCCTATGCAAGCTGCGGGGGCGTGGAGAACGTAGTTCCCGTCGATGTGAAGATCCCGGGCTGTCCGCCGACGCCGCTCGCCCTGCTCCAGGGCCTACTCGCCGCCATGCAGCCGGCGGAGGTGCACGCCGATGCGGCCGGACCGTCCGCGTCTCCTGCCGGCGCAACTGACGGGGGCCGTTAGTCGCGCCAGCAGCACTCCCTCGCAGACCTTGCTGCCTTATGCCCAGAGACGCCCTTCCTCTCGGGGCCGTCGACGCGGTATCAACGAGAGCAATAAAAACCGCGCGCACGAGACTCAGCAGGGGTAGGCCGGGCACCTGCGGTCGAAATGCCCGGGCGGAAACGCGCGCATGCCTCGACGCCATCGAACGCATCGCGTAACCGGTCGTCATCAACGTCCGCGCAATCATTCCCGGTGAGCAACGGTTCCGCGATTTCTGCCAGACGCATCAAGGCCTCCCAATGATCGATCTCGGATCGATCCAGCTCGGCCAAGTAGGCCCAGGGGCCGCCGCAATCCTCCGGTGGCGCCGCGCGCCGGCCCGCCGTGCAACGTGGGGAAATGCCCTCGATATCCGCGGCCAGAGCTTCCTCGAGGCGAATGTCCACGACCCACCCGTCCATGAAGTCGTACTCGTAGAGAAAACGCCCCCCACGGCGTAAACGGAAATCGGAGAGGTCGGGATAGAAGTACGACGCGCGCAACCTTAGGTCCGAGCTTGTCTGTTTCGGCGTTTCCGCTGTGCGTGCCCGTTAAGCTCTTACCATCGCCCACGTTTCCGTAAGCCCCCCTGCGATCACGGACGGCCGGATTTCCCGGGTCCGGTTCTGACCCTGACCTAACCTACGGTCGCCTTCCTGCACTGCATGAGGCTTAAGCGCTGACCCGCATACACCCCACTGCACCACAGTTTGCTTCCAGGTCGCCCCCCCACGGCAATCGTCCCCCGATCGCCGTACGGCGGCACGATCGGTCGCCCGACAGTCCCAGCGCATGGGTGGCAGATGACCATGCGCTGTCCGTTTTCCAAAACCAGCGTCTGTTCGGTAACGGCCAGAACGGGGTTGTAACGCTCGGGGCCGGACGCTGTCGCGAACCCCTCGGCCATCCGTGCGATCGCCGCCTGGAGATCAGCTGCCATTGTCGCGTCGAGCACAAACAGATAGACAGTGATCAGGGAGTGTGCCCCATTGAGAGCACTAAGAACCGGGCGCATCAGCCTCGCAAGGCGGTGGACGGGCACCTTGTGTCATGAACTGCGGACACCATCCGCGGAAGATCTCCTCAAGCTCCTCGTTGAGCACCCGGGTGCGGCACTGCAAGAGCAGGTGGGCGCCGCGCTGGGACCACTGCATCTGCTGACGCTTGGCCA
>JARRNE010000096.1:0-7062 GCA_037385305.1 Chromatiaceae bacterium
CCGGATAGGCGGCGACCAAGTCGAGCAGCTCGGCGAGCAAGGCCGTCCCGGGGGTACCGAGCCGGCGCCAGTCGTCCGCGACCCCGTCTGCAGCGGGGGCAATCCGGGGCTCCTGGAGCACAAGCGCGATGGCCCGCTGCACGGTGGTGAGGGGCTTGCGGTGTCGCGGTGGCGGACGGCGGCCGGACAGTGCCCGGCGCGGACCTACCCCCACCTGCGCGGGCGCGACACCCACCAGGCCGGCCAGTCGTCCGCTCAGCATTTCCCGGAAGAGTCCCGCCGGGACCTTCTCCATCAGGGGAGCTGCCAGGGCGGCAAGGCGTGCCCGCCCGTCCAGGCTTGCCATGTCGACCTGCGCGGTCAGCTGGCTGAAGAGGAAGTCGGACAAGGGCGGCGCGGCCTTCAGCCGCCGCTCAAAGCCTTCTCGAGCCTCTTTCCGCACCAGGGTGTCCGGATCTTCGCCCTCCGGCAGGAACAGGAACCGGATTTCCTGGCGGCCGGTGGCGTAGGGCAGGACAGTCTCCAGGGCCTTCCAGGCGGCGGCGCGGCCGGCGCGGTCGCCGTCGAAGGAGAAGACGAGCTCGGGTGCGGCGCGCAGCAGCAGCCGGATGTGCTCGCCCGTGGTGGCGGTTCCCAGGGTCGCCACGGCATAGGAGATCCCGAACTGGGCCAGGGCAATGACGTCCATGTAGCCCTCCACGACAAGGAGCCGCCCGAGACTGCGCTGCGCCTGCTGGGCCTCGTAGAGCCCGTAGAGCTCGCGGCCCTTGTGGAAGAGGGGGCTTTCGGGGGAGTTGAGATATTTGGGCTTGTCGTCGCCGAGCACCCGGCCGCCGAACCCGATGACACGCCCGCGGCGGTCGCGGATGGGGAACATGATCCGGTCCCGGAAGCGGTCGTAGCGCTTCCCGTCCTGCTCCACGACGAGCCCGCATTCCGCGAGCTGCCGACAAGCGCCCTGGCCGCCCCCGAGATTCTTCAGAACGAAGTCCCACCCGGGCGGCGCATAGCCAAGGCCGAAGGCCACGGCGACTTCCCCCGTCAGGCCGCGTCCCTTGAGATAGCTCACCGCGCGCGGCGCATCGGGATGCTCGCGGAGCTGCTGTCGGTACAGGGCAGCGGTTTGGTCGAGAAGTGCGTACAGGGGGCGGCGGTCCGGTCCCTCCGGGGCAGCGTCGCCTTCGGTCGGCAGCGACAGACCCGCCTGTTGGGCGAGCTCTTCCACGACCTCGAGGAAGCCCCGGCGCTCGTACTCCATGAGGAAGCCGATCGCGCTGCCGTGGGCGCCACAGCCGAAGCAGTGATAGAACTGCTTCTCACGGCTGACGGTAAAGGAGGGAGTCTTCTCGTCGTGGAAGGGACAGCAGGCCTGGTAGTCCTTGCCCGCCTTGCGCAGCGGGACGCGGCTGTTGATCAGGTCGACGATGTCCGTGCGGGCGAGGATCTCGTCGATGAGCTGCGGGGGGATTCTGCCGGCCATGCGCTAAGGCTAGCAGAATCTCAAAAGATGGCTGAGATTCAGCCTCCGAGTCCCTGTTTCACGAGGGCGCTCACGGCGGCCATATCGGCCCGGCCCTGGACCTGCGGCCGAAGGATCCCCATGACCTTGCCCATGTCTTTCATGGACTGTGCCCCAGTGGCCGCGATCGCCTCCCCGACCAGCCGAGCAAGCTCTTCGTCGCTCAGTGCCGTCGGCAGGTAGGTTCGGATGACCTCGAGCTCGTAGCGCTCCTGCTCGGCCAGGTCATCGCGGCCGGCCTGGGCGTACTGCTCCAGCGAGTCGCGACGCTGCTTGACCATCTTGTCCAGGACTGCCAGCACCTCCGCGTCGTTCAGGGCGATGCGCTCGTCCACCTCGCGCTGCTTCATTGCCGCCAGCATGAGGCGGACAACGCCCAATCGGCGCTTGTCGCCCGCCTTCATGGCGGACTTCATGTCGTTCTGCACACGCTCCCGCAGCATCGCGGACGCCCCGACCGAGGAAAGTCAGTACGGTCGCTCCCAGCGACGCGTCTCGCGCTGGAGCTTCTTGTGGTGCCGCTTCACCGCGGCTGCCTTCTTGCGCTTCCGCTCGGAGGTCGGCTTCTCGTAGAACTCGCGGCGCCGCACCTCGGCGAGGACCCCCGCCTTCTCGCAGGAGCGCTTGAAGCGGCGGATCGCGACTTCGAACGGTTCGTTTTCCTTCACGCGGACGCTGGGCATGGAACGGGATTCCTCTCGGCTCGTCGGAGCGACACTGGCAGATCAACCATGAGATGCTACTCGAAGCCGCGAAGTCATTGCAAAGCCAGTTTCGCCGGCCTTGGCGGCTCCGGCATGCGGCACGTACGATAGGCATTGCTTCGCCTGACCTTGGCACCCATGCGCGTCCTTGGAATAGAGACCTCTTGCGACGAGACCGGCATCGCCGTCTACGACGGCCGGCGGGGTCTGCTTGCGCATGCGGTTTACAGCCAGGTCGAGATACACGCCGAGTACGGCGGCGTGGTGCCCGAGCTCGCCTCACGCGACCATGTGCGCAAGCTGCTCCCCCTTATCGAACCGGTGCTGAGCGACGCCGGCTTGGGTAAGGGGGCCATCGACGGCATTGCCTACACCGCCGGTCCCGGACTGATCGGGGCCCTGTTGGTCGGGGCCGCACTGGGACGCAGTCTGGCCTGGGCGTTGGGCGTTCCGGCCATCGGGGTGCATCACATGGAGGGGCACCTGCTCGCCCCCATGCTGGAAGAGCCGGCCCCGGCGTTCCCTTTTGTTGCCCTCCTGGTCTCGGGGGGGCACACCCAGCTGGTGGAGGTCGCCGGAGTGGGCCGCTATCGCGTGCTTGGGGAGTCCCTGGACGACGCGGCCGGGGAGGCGTTCGACAAGACTGCCAAGATCCTTGGTCTTCCTTATCCCGGCGGACCCGAGTTGGCGCGGCTCGCGGAGAGCGGGGACCCGGAGCGGTTTCGGTTCCCGCGGCCCATGACCGATCGGCCAGGTCTCGATTTCAGCTTCAGCGGCCTCAAGACCTTCACTCTGAATACCTTGGGGGAGGAGATGGCCCGCCCGGATTGGGCGGAGCAGACCCGATCCGATATCGCGCGGGCGTTCGAAGAGGCGGTCGTGGATACCCTCGTGATCAAGTGCCGGCGCGCGGTGCGCCAGAGGGGCTGCAAGCGGCTGGTGCTGGCCGGCGGCGTGAGTGCCAACCGCCGCCTGCGGGAGCGGGTCGACCGCATGATGTCGGCGGAAGGGGGCCAAAGCCACTATCCGCGCCCCGTCTTCTGTACGGACAACGGGGCCATGATCGCCTTTGCCGGCTGGCAGCGGCTGCGGGCCGGGGAGCACGACGCCATGGCCTTTGCGCCCAGGGCGCGTTGGGATCTGGAGAGCTTGCGGGCCGTGGATAGTGGATAGCGAAGAGCGGGCAGCGGATAGCGACAATCGGTCAGGTTTGCGTTGCGGCGCTCGGCATGCCGCTGACCATTTCCGTTGCCAGAGGTCGTGATCGCGCTACTTGCTATCCGCTGCCCGCTATCCTGTCCTCCGACCCGGACAAGAGCTTTTGGATGTTGCTGCGGTGGCGCCAGAACAACAGGACGCTGATGACGGTCTGCATGACTACGAGGATCGGCTGCGGCCAGAATACCCAGACCATGACGGGCGCCAACGCCATGGACACTAAGGCGGACAGGGACGAGATCTTCACGGCCTTGGCCATCAGGAGCCAGATGCCCGCCACACTGAGTCCGATTGGCCAACATAGCCCGAGCTGCACACCCAGGGCGGTCGCCACCCCCTTGCCGCCCCGGAAACCAAAGAAGACCGGGTACAGGTGGCCTAGGAAGGCCGCGAGCCCTGTCGCGGCGAGCGCCGTGACGGGGACCTGCAGGACATGGCCCGCCACTAGGGGTAACAGACCTTTGAGGCTGTCCCCGACGAGGGTGACGGCGGCCGCCTTTTGGCCGCCGATGCGCAAGACATTTGTTGCGCCCGGGTTCCCGGAACCTTCCGTGCGGGGGTCGGGCAGTCCCATGAGGCGGCAGACGACGACGGCGCTCGACACCGATCCGAGCAGATAGGCAGCGGCAACGAGCAGGAGGCTCTCGGGCATGGCCGCGCATTGGAAATCGGATGGGACCCTGGGTCAAGCCGTCCAGGGGTTGTAGACACCCCGCTGCCCCTTGCCAACACTGGAGCGCCAACCTCGGAGAGCTCTATGGATATCGTCTTCCTGCGCGGTCTGCGGATCGAGACCGTCATCGGCATCTACGACTGGGAAAAGGAGATCCGGCAGGCCGTCATCCTGGATCTGGAGATGAGCACCGACGTGGCGGTGGCGGCAGCCAGCGACCGCATCGAGGACGCGGTGGACTACAAGGCCGTTTCCAAGCGTCTCAAGCAATTCGTCGGGGAGGGTCGCTTCGAGCTCGTCGAGACCCTCGCCGAGCGCTGCGCGGAGATCATCCGCAACGAGTTCGGAGTGCGCTGGGTGCGGCTGCAGGTGAACAAGATCGGCGCCGTGACCGGCGCCCAGGACGTGGGTGTCGTCATCGAGCGCGGGGAGCCCTGGTGACATGCCATGGGTGTGGGTCAGCATCGGCAGCAACCAGGACCGGAAACGCGCCATTCGCGGAGCGGTGCAGGTCCTGCGTGACCGCTTTGGGGCATTGACCCTTTCCCGGGTCTATGAGACGGAGGCGGTGGGGTTCGAAGGGCAGCCGTTCTACAACCTGGTGGCCGGCTTCGACACGGAGGAGGGAGTCGGGGAGCTGACCGCGGCGTTCAGGGCCATCGAGGACGCCTTCGGCCGGGTGCGGGGTCCCGAGAGGTTTGCCCCCCGCACCCTCGACATCGATCTGCTCACCTACGGCGATCGGGTGGGTGAGATCGACGGCACGGAGCTGCCGCGGGACGAGATCCTGCGTTACGCCTTCGTGCTCGGTCCCCTCGCCGAGGTCGCCGGGGATGAGGTGCATCCCGCCGCCGGCCGCACCTATCTGGAGCTCTGGAACGCCCGGAAGGGTCCCGCCGAGTCACTGGTCCCCGTGGACTTTCCCTTCGAGCAAGTAACGAATCAACAATAAGTTGCACAACGAATACAAACGTTGTCGTTGTCGTAATCGGAAAAGAAATGCAATTCGGGCATGAGCAGCTCGATGTCTACCGGATTTGGATCCGGTATGTGACTTTGGCATACCACGTGGCCAAGAGCTTGAAGGGCAGCGATCGGCCCGCGCGGGACCAACTGCTGCGTGCCGCGCAGTCGATCGCGCTGAACATCGCCGAAGGCAACGGTAAGGGGACCAATGCCGATCGGCGCCGCTTCTTCGAGATCGCTCGCGGCTCGGCGTTGGAATGCGCATCGATTCAGGACTGTCTCGAAGCCTGCGAAGTACTGGCTGCTGCTGAAAATGCACAGGGTAAGGCAATGCTGACTCGGATCGTTTCGATGCTCACCAAGCTCGGACAGCGAGACCATCAGGTGCGGGAGAATTTCGGCCCTTACGACAGTTTCGACAACGACCCGGAGCCAGCCGACTGAGAGGATAGGGTGAGCTGTGGTCTGCGCCACGGTGAAGCCTTGCCTTCGTATCGTCCGACACGGGTCCGGTTTGTCTTACTCTTACTGTTGCAGGGTGCGCCCGCCGTCCACCGTGATGATCTGACCCGTGATGTAGTCCGCATCGCGCACCAGAAACAGCAGGGTGCGGGCGATGTCTGCCGGAGAGCCCACCCGACGGAGCGCCGTGCGATCCAAGATCTCCTGCTTGGCGGACTTGCCGAGGCCCTGCTCCGGCCACTGGATGGCGCCGGGGGCGATGCCGTTGACTCGTACCTCGGGTCCCAGCTCGCGTGCCAATGCCTTGACCATCATGGCATTGCCCGCCTTGGCGATGGAGTAGATCGGATGGTCCTCGAGGGGGCGCTCGGCGTGGATGTCCACCAGATTGATCACGCAGCCCTCGGCCGCCCGCAGCAGGGGCGCGGCCTCGCGGGTGAGAAAGAAGGGTCCCTTGAGGTTGGAGCCGATCAGATCCTCCCACTGCTGCGCCGACGCCTCGGCGAGGGGCGTCGGATAGAAGCTGGATGCGTTGTTTACCAGGATGTCCAGGCGTCCCCGGAAGCCCCGGATGCGGTCAATGAGCCGCGGGAAGCCGGCGCAGTCCTGAAGGTCCGCTTGAAGCAGAAGGACGGAGTCCGGCCGGACCGCCTCGAGGGTCTTCCGCAGCCGCTGCGCCGCGTCGCCGGAACGACGGTAGTGGAGTACGACGCAGGCGCCCGCCTCATGCAGGCAGCGCGCAATCTCGGCCCCGATGCGGTGCGCGGCGCCGGTGATCAGGGCGACCCTTCCCGACAAAGGCTGATCGTTCTGCATTGGATGGTCTTGCTCTCGGCGATGCCTCGGTGTTTCCTGCTAGGCGTGGGTGTGCATTGGGGCAGCTGAACCGCACAGACGCAGGGACGCGGAGAGCTCCAGGGCGGCAAGTCGCAGATCCGAACGGCGCCGCGTCACCGGTGCATGTGCAACCAGGTGCCGAAGCAACGGTGATCGCTCTGCGCTGAAGGCGGCCTTCGGCTCCATTGATCCGATGCTGTCGGCTCGGGGGCGGGGCCTGCAGTTTCCCGTACGCGCAACATTCTAGCCCACGGGCCGGCGCCGCGTCGGTCCCCCAGCGGGATCGCCCGCAGGATCGGCCTCTCACGGGAACACGGTGTGCCGGCCGCATGAAGACCCCTCTGCGCCTCTGCGGTGGAGCTCTTTCCCGATGACGGGCTCCTGGGTGAAGCTACGGATGGTGACAGGTTGAATTCGAGGTACGAGGGCATGGCTTACGGTCGAGACTCCCGATCCGCTGAGGTTGAGCATGATTCGCCGGACCCGGCGGCGGCCCTGGTCAGTGACCGCCTGGCGGAGCTGATCCGGCAAGAGGCGGACTCGCGTGGCGGTCTGCTCCCCTTCGACCGCTTCATGGAGCTGGCCCTCTACGCGCCCGGCCTGGGCTATTACGTCGCCGGCGCTCGCAAGCTCGGGCGAGAAGGGGACTTCGTGACGGCGCCGGAGATCTCGCCCTTGTTTGG